>CAZWZZ010000614.1:0-4476 GCA_964638395.1 uncultured Caldilineaceae bacterium | reverse complement strand
GAATTTAGGCGAATTTTCAAGTCCAGCATCCTGAGTAGCCCTGAGTCTTTTCCAGAGCGTATCGAAGGGTGCGGCGAACGGGAGGAGGCTTGGTCAACCCGCGTAAGAGCTGACTTTTCAAAATCATTTCGTTTTACGCTTTACAGTTTACGAAGTTGTCAATCAAATTTGTTGGCGATACGCATCCCCCCTTCTTTCTTTGTTGCGGGGGATGTTTTTATCTTAGAGCAAAGCGTGGTAAAATCCAGCCGAACGTTCCGTTAAATTTTGTTATTGACACATACTCTGAATGGGCCTACAATAGGTGGATAAAATTTTGATGAAGGTAGATATTGCGTGTTACCACCCGAAGACTTATCACCCCCTGAGTTAGAACGGGAAATTCTAACTTGGAGAGATGTTGATAAACTTATAGATCATCTCATTCCCCAATTTCGGGGAGAGTTCGATGGACTGTTGATGATAACCAAAGGCGGCTTGATCCCCGGCGGCATTCTGAGCGAGGCGATGGACATCAAACATGTCTTGACCGCCTCGGTCTATTTTCCTGATGAGGTCAATAAGCGGTTGGCCTGGCCGACGTTTATGCAGTTTCCGCCGGATACCTTGCTGACGGATCGACGTATGCTTATTGTCGATGATATTTGGGGCAACGGCCGAGCCATTATGATTGCCAAAGGTCGTCTGGCCGCAGTCGGCTGTGAGTCGGAAACGGCGGTCTTACATTATCGCCAACGTTCCAATCTGTTCACCGATACCGGCCCCGATTACTACGGGGCGATCACCAGCCGCTATATCATTTATCCCTGGGAAGTCCCCTTCTCTCGATGGGGCGGCTTTAAGCCAGGACCGGGATCAGTCCCCGCGATTTAACCTAAAAATCTCAGGCTCAACAGGATTTCGTGGGGTTGACCGACTAAACCGTAAAACGCACTGCATAAAAATGGCGCTACCGGAATAATTTAGCAAATTGTTCTACACCGTATGTAAATTCTGAAGGGGTGCGTTTCACGGTTTGTGTTTTACGAGGGTGTCCTCCCTGAGTGCCGAAAGAGCCAAAATTTTGACAATTTACCCTCACCGTGCTACCATAGCTGAACTTAAAAAATTTAATTTTTTTACCGAAACACATTGATCCCGACTATCTAGCACTTATAGTTTATTTATTTTAATTCAATCGTATCAGAGGATCACAGAGGCAGTCTATCTTTTTGGGCAAATGGAATTTCACGGTTAACCGAGAAATCTAAATATAGGGGAGGGTAAGATTTGAGACGCCTCACCATACGTAAAACTATCCAAAAGATAAAGTCTACGAATCGTTTTTAGCCATCTTGAAATAAGTTTGCGGTCTTTCCAAATCACTGTGTGAGTGGTTGCCCGATCCTACCTCTATACTCGACCATAAACTGACGATAAATAGCCTCCGAGTCTTTCTGCTATTTTTTATTGATTATTCTCAGCAGATCCAATTTTTGCTCAAAGGAAATTGCCAAATCCGAGTGAGCATTTTGGATATACTGAATTCTTACAATGCCGGGACGAATGTGCTTCGTGTACATTCGTTTTTTATTTTAGCTCATGAACCTTGAATTTATATTTCGCCTCGTCGGTATGGTGGTCTTCGCCATTATTGGGGCACAATCTACCGACCTCTTTGGCCTAACCAACGCCTCCGACAGAACCCGGTTGCTTATCTCGCTGACGTTGGCCGGCGCGGCGGTGGGGTTGATTGTGGCCCCATATTTGACGACCCGCCCGTTCACGACCATTCGAGCTAAAATCAAAAAGATGCCGGCCTCGCAGTTGTTGGCCGGAGTCATCGGTTTAGCCATTGGCTTGGCGGTGGCGGCCCTGCTTATTCCTTCATTATCCTCCCTACAGGCCCCATACGGCAACGTACTGCCGGTCGTAGCCAGTATTGTTTTTGGCTATGTCGGCATGTCCATTATGATTATGCGGCATAAGGACATTTTCGGGGTGATCGGCTCGGGGTTACCGCTCCATAGTTCTCTGCGTGAGTTTGGCCAGAAAACCAAGGATGATGTCGTTTTGCTGGATACGAGCGTCATCATTGATGGCCGTATCGCCGACATCAGCAAAACCGGCTTTATCCGTAGCAGCATGCTGGTTCCCAACTTTGTCCTCAATGAACTGCAACATATCGCCGACTCATCCGACCCGCTACGACGTAACCGGGGACGGCGAGGGCTTGATCTGCTGGGACGGCTCCAAGAGGAGTCGTTGGCCCCGGTGCAAATCACCGACCTCGATGTTGAAGGCGTGCAGCAAGTTGATGATAAGTTGGTGATGTTGGCCAAACAGTTGGACTGCCCCATTGTTACGAATGATTTCAACTTGAATCACGTAGCTAAACTGCAAGGGGTGGTCGTTTTGAACATCAACGAATTGGCGAATGCAGTCAAAACCGTCATGTTGGCAGGGGAGAAGATGAGTGTTAAAATTATTCAGGAAGGTAAAGAACGCGACCAGGGCGTTGGGTATCTCAGCGACGGGACTATGATCGTCGTGGCGAATGGCAAGCGAGCGATTGGCCGGACCATTCAGGTCGAGGTGACGAAAGTGTTACAGACCAGCGCCGGGCGCATGATTTTCGCAGATATGGATGAATAACAATGACTTTACGAATTTACAACTATTTAACCCGACAAGAAGAACAATTTGAACCACTCCACCCCGGCTTCGTGGGCATGTATGTCTGTGGCCCGACAGTGTATGGCGATATGCACATTGGACACGCGAAGGCTTACGTCACGTTTGATGTCGTGCATCGCTATCTTGAACATCAGGGGTACAAAGTGCGCTATGTCCAGAACATCACCGATGTGGGTCATCTGGTCGGCGATGGGGATGTGGGCGAAGACAAAATCGGCCACCAGGCCAGGGTTGAGCAAATCGAGCCGATGGAAATTGTGGAGACGTATACCCGCCATTACTTTCGGGATGCCGATCTACTGAATATTATCCGGCCCGACATTTCACCCCGCGCCAGCGGACACGTGCCGGAACAGATAGAGTTGGCCCAATCCCTCATCGAGAAAGGGCACGCTTACGAAAGCAACGGCAACGTCTACTTCTCGGTTGACAGTTGGCCGGCGTATGGCAAGCTCTCCCGGCGCAAAATCGACGAGTTGGAAGAGGGGGCACGCCTGGATGTCGCTTCGGACAAACGAGACCCCCGCGATTTTGCGGTGTGGCGGGCCGCTACACCGGGCCATCTGATGCGCTGGAACAGTCCGTGGGGCAGCGGCTTTCCCGGCTGGCACGCCGAATGTACGGTCATGGCCCGTAAATATCTGGGCCTGCCCTTCGACATTCACGGGGGCGGTCTGGAAAATATCTTTCCCCACAACGAAAGTGAGATCGCCCAATGTGAAGCCGCTTACGGCCAGGATTTTGCCCGCTACTGGTTGCTCAACAACCTGGTGACGATTGATGGCACGAAGATGGGCAAAAGTCTGGGCAACTCCCTCTATGTCCAGGAGGCCATCACCGGCGATAGCCCTAAATTGTCACAGGGGTATGGCCCGCTGGCGATTCGCTTCTTCATCTTGAGTAGCCATTACCGGCAAACCACCGATTTTAGCGACGAAGCCCTCAAAGGGGCCTCGAAGGGGTATGAGCGGCTGTTGAGTGCGGTGGCGTTGGTCCGCCAGCAGTTGGCCAAGGCCGAAGATCAGGGGGAGAGCGACGAGGAGTTTTTGCGAAGCCTCGACCAACACAAGCGCCAGTTCATCGAGGCGATGGATAATGATTTCAACACGCCGCAAGCCCTGGCCACCCTGTTCGATTTCAACAAAAAGGTCAATACGCTACTGAACAGCGGCCAGGCGGTGGCTAAAAGCACGCTGGAGGCCATCGACCAAACCTACCGGGAGTTAGGAGGCGATGTTCTGGGCTTGATCCCCGACGACGTGACCGGCGGCGACCAGGCCCACGACCTGGAAGATGAGTTGATCGGTATCCTGGTCGATATCCGCACGGCGGCCCGCAAAAACAAAGATTTCGCCACCAGTGATGCCATTCGGGACCGGTTGGCTGACATCGGGGTGGTTTTGGAGGATAGGCCGGATGGGACCGTCTGGAAAGTAAGTGGCAATTAGAAGACAAGGGATTGAATTTCCGGCTGTGGAGGTTGGAACAGCTTTACCGGCTTTTCAAAGCAAAGTTAACCCCCAACGTCCCCAATGCCTCGAACATTTCATTGACGTTGTAGCCCGTCTTGGGGCTGGTCTCGATAAAATCATAATTCTGAGCCCTGGCCCACTTGGCGATTTTGTTGACAGGAACCCGACACGTCAAGTCCATCTTGTTGGCCACGACTAAGACCGGGATATTCGGTACTTTGCTCCGACATTCCTGCACCCAGGCCGGTAAATTCTGGATCGTGTCCGGCCGGTTGACATCAAACACCAGGGCCATTGCGTGGGAGCCGACATAAAAGCTCTCCCGCAC
>CAZWZZ010000613.1:0-4487 GCA_964638395.1 uncultured Caldilineaceae bacterium | reverse complement strand
TTGACGTGGGCGGAGGAGCTGCGGGTGAAGTTGTCGATGGTCTCGTTGATGTTGGTCGCTTCGGTGCGGTTGTCGTGCATCCGTTCCGGGGCTAGGATTTCCTGCACCATAATCCCGTCCTCTATAGCCAGCATAGAAACGCCCATATTTTTGATGCCTTCGATGCGTTTCTTGATGGCCGCTTCTAACATCGGCGGCACGTCCGGTAGAAGAATTTGGGTGGCGGTCATATGGGCCATTTTCCGGCGCAGAGCCAGATCGACCAGCGCGATAATTCGATTTTCCAGCAGGCCGGCTCCATGTTTGGCTAAAATGGGGGCCACTTTCTCATCCGCCTGGCGAATGTCGAAGAAGACTTTGACGCTGGCCCGCACTTTATGGGCCACCCCGTCCCGGCTGATAACATTCTCATAAAGGTGGCTGACAGCGATGACCCCGACCCGAATTTGCGCCCCGAAATTTTCGTTGAAAGGATTGCGGCGAACAAAGGGACCTTCTTCGGCCCGGTGGTAACGACCGTGCCGTTCGATGATCTGCAACATATTATCCGGGACGTGGCGATACCCGAAGCGGCCCATCAACTTGACCGACATTGGATTTTTACGTTCTGGCTGTAGGCTTTGCATCGTTGTCTCCTTAATCGTGGCTAATAACTACTACCTGTCTCTTAACTGATTTTAATGTTACCATACTTTGGGCTATTTGATTTAGAGATTTCTTAGAGAAAATTCAGAGATTTGTCCGGCAAGTAGTGTGTCACCTGACGCATTTAGTGGTATAATGGGTGTAGCGTGGTAACTTTGTAAAGGTTGGTTATGATGGCCAGGATGCCGCTACCGGTCACATTTCGGTACGTCCTTATTGAAAATCTGATGCGCTCCATCGAGGCGGGAGAATCACTGGCGGTGGTCGGGGCAGCCAGCGTTGGCAAGTCGAACGTGGTCCACGCCCTGCAACAGCCCAATATTCAGGCCGCCCACCTCATCAAGCAGGCGAGCGCCCACTTGATGGTCTGGGTCGATAGCAATGATTTGGTGGAGCTGACGCCGTGGCACTTTTTTGAGCTGCTGCTGTATCGGCTCGCGGTTCACGCTCACAAACAAGATTTGGACAGCGAGATAGTCAGCCGCCTGGAAGCGATGCACGAGAAGCTGTTGGAGCGGGACAACCCCACCCTGGCCCAGCGCCATTTCGAGGAGGCCATCCGCTGGCTGTGCCAGACGCACCGGCTAAAAGTGGTGCTGCTGCTCGACGAGTTCGATCTACTGTTTCAGGAACTCCCGGAGCGGCTCTTTATCAATCTGCGCTCGCTGCGGGACAAAAATAAATACACCCTGGTCTATCTACTGTTCACCCGGCAAATCCTGGCAAACCTGCGGCCTGACCTGAGCCAGGTCGAAGCCTTTGCCGAGCTGTTTCAGGCCAAGACCTACTACCTTCGGCCTTACGATTTGGCCGGCACGGAGATGATGCTGGACCGCCTCAGTGAGCGGCAGCGAATCACCTGGCCCAGTGATTACACCCTGACGATTTTTGAACTGGCGGGCGGGCACAGTGGCTTAACCAAGATCATCTTCAACAAAATTTTGCCCGATCTCCAAGATAAAAAGCCGGTCGATAGCGAGGCGCTGGCCGGGGACCCGGATATAATCGCCGAGGGCCAGAAAATCTGGGATAGTTTGACCGGCCCGGAACGAAGCCTGCTCCAGCAAGTGGTCAGACCGGGCTTTCCCCAGGGCGTGCCGGAGCCGCTGCTGGCCACGGCGGAGCAGTTGCAGGATAAGGGATTGCTCCGCTTCGACTATCGCACGCCACGTCCCTTTGCGCTTCTCTTCACCCGTTTTATTGAACAGACGTTCTCTGAAGAAGGGGAACAACCGGAGTTTGTTTTTGATCGTCAAACCCAAACCTGCCGCATCAACAACCAAGAAATCATTCTCCCCACCCTGCCCGCCAAGCTACTCGCCCTCCTGTCCGAAACGCCCGGCCAACCCTGTCGCCGGGCCGCTATTCTCGATCACCTCTACCCCGATGAGGATCACAGCCACCTCAACCGTCTGTCCGATGATCCCAGGCTGTATGATGTTGTCAAAAATCTGCGTAAAAAAATCGAACCCAATCCCCATACTCCCCGTTATGTCAAAACAGTGCGGGGCGTGGGGTTCAAATTAGATATTTAAGCGAGGTGTGTTTGTGGCTAAACAATCGTTCCAGGAGAAAATTGCGCGTAGATTTCCGCCGACGTTTCGGCGAGAGTTAGTGCCCAGAATTATGGAGGCCATCGGTAAAGGAGAATCCTGCTTCATCGTCGGCGTCAGCGGTACGGGCAAGTCGAACCTGTTCCGCTTCATCCGTAGCGAGGAGGCACACGAGGAGTATTTGAGCCACCAGCCGGATCAATTTGCCTTTGTCTGGGCCGATACCAACGCCCTGGCCGGTGAGCTGTCGGCTTTTCATCTTTATGAGCTAATCCTCTACAACCTGCTCAAATGGGTGGAAGAAAAAGAGCCGCCCAATGTCTCGGCCGATTATTTGCGCGAGATACACGAAAAAGTCATCCTGGCCGAGAGCCGCCCCCTGGCCCAGCGCCATCTGGAGACGGTGCTGCGCTATTTGTTCAACAAAGTGAACGACTTGCATATCGTCCTGCTCTTTGATGAGTTCGAACCCATCGCCAAATCGCTCGATTTCCAATTCTTCCGCAGTCTGCGCTGGCTGCGGGATGAGTTCAAATATTATCTGGTCTACGTGATGGCTGCCCATCGCTCGCCGGTGGAGATTCGCCGGGAGATGTTCGACCAGGGCGAGCCGTTTTACGAGCTATTGGCCCCCAACATTCTAGGGATGGGCATGTACAACGCGGAGGACACCGACTTTACAATCTCCGAGTTGTCCAGCCGCTACAATACCGAATTGCCCCAGCCCAAACGGGAGATCATTATCAACCTGAGCGGCGGTCACGGCGGGTTGATTACCGCCATTTTCAAGGTGCTGTTCAAACAGTCGCTGCCCCACGACGAAAGCTGGCAGATCGAAAAGCTGCTCTCCTATGACGCCGTCGCCGGAGAGTGTCGCAAAATATGGAACAGCCTGGAGTCCGAGGAGCAGGATACGATTATCGCTCTTTTGAAAAATGGGGCCTCGGCCGCACCGCTCCCGCTGACCAGTTTGATTGCCAAAGGCATCATCACCAAAGATGGGACAGGACAGGTCGCCTTCTTTTCTCCCCTTTTTGATACATTTTTGAAGACCCATTTGAAGCCGGTCCTGGAACCGAAGGATGAGGGGCCGCTGCCCACGTAGCGTTAAGGCATCTCCACCTCCGTAAAGCGTAAGACGAAAAACGTAACGACTTTGACCCCTGGGCAGGCTTGACGTTTCACGTTTTACGCTTTACTCACCCCAACTCCTCCCGGACCATATAGATCGGCTTGTTCTGGGCCTCGTGGTAGGTGCGGACGATCAGTTCGCCGAGGAGACCCATCGTGACGAATTGCACGCCGACCATGACCAGCAAGATAGCCAACAGCAGCAGCGGACGCTCGGTCAGGGCGATGCCGTAGATCAACTTGAGAACTGTCAGGTAGATGCCGATGACGACGCCTAGCGCTGACGAGAGCAGCCCCAGCGTCCCGAAGATCTGAATGGGTCGGGTCGAGTAGTTGAGCAGAAACCGCACCGTCATCAGATCGAGGATGAC
Organism: uncultured Caldilineaceae bacterium; assembly: GCA_964638395.1. Classification (GTDB taxonomy): domain Bacteria; phylum Chloroflexota; class Anaerolineae; order 4572-78; family J111; genus CAZWZZ01. The sequence goes on along the minus strand of CAZWZZ010000613.1, from coordinate 787 downwards.
GCGGGTGATCCGTCCCAGCCCATATTTGCTGTCGCCAAATTGGCGAGAGCGATAGCTGACCGGCACCTCGGCCACATCAACGCCGAAGTAGCTGGCGATGGCCGGGATGAAGCGGTGCAGGTCGCCGTAGAGGTTGATATTTTTGACCACTTCCTGGCGATAGGCTTTCAGGGCGCAGCCGTAATCGTGCAGATGGACGCCGGTTCCGGTCGAAATCAGCCAGTTGGCCGTCATCGAGGGCAGCTTGCGGGTCAGCTTGCTCATAAAGCCCTCTTTCCAGCGCTCCACCCGCCAGCCGCTGACCACATCATACCCCTCATCAATCTTTGCCAACAGCTTGGGGATGTCCGCCGGATCATTCTGCAAATCGGCATCCATCGTGATGACCACCTCCCCCCGCGCCCGGTCAAAGCCGGCGGCAAAGGCGGCCGTCTGCCCAAAGTTGCGGCGGAACTGAATGATACGGACCCGCTCATCCTGTTGGCGCAACTTCTTCAATTCATCGAAGCTGCCATCCCGGCTGCCATCATCGACGCAGATGATCTCAAAGCTGCGCTCCGTTGCCTCCAGGGCCGGAACCAGCTCCTCCAGCAGGTGGGGCAAGCTCTCTACTTCATTATAAATAGGCAGCACCACGCTCAACTGCACCGCCTCGTCAATGCTCTCCTCAATTATCAACGCCCTTTTTTGCTCATTGGCTGATTGGTCATTGACGAATTGATAATTGTCCATTGTTCATCGCCTAACTAATAATTATTCACCGTTCACCGGCTAATTCTTCATTCTT
>CAZWZZ010000612.1:0-4496 GCA_964638395.1 uncultured Caldilineaceae bacterium | reverse complement strand
GATACGGCTACCGCCTACTCAGGATGCGTTTGTCGCTCAACTGCGTAACTCCTATTCATAATTATAGGCATGAAGGGTATTTAGGTAAGATTGTTCCAAGAAAATAGTTATCTAACTACCCGTAAAAGCGTAAAACGAAAAACGTAACGACTTTGTCCCGTAAGCAGGCTTTACGTTTTATGTGGCCTCAGTTTGATTGATTTAAATCTTGGAATTGCCTAGAGAAGTCACTCAGAACACAATCCTGATAATATCTGGCGGCAAGTGTAGCATAGGCCCGCATTAACGGCAAACGCTCCAACGTTGACAATCGCTCTAATCTGGGTTAGAGTGGGGGCCAAAATTTTGCCCCTAGCCCCAACTTATCGAGGAGAGTGAAACCAAATGAACCAGAGTAAGTATGAAAAAGAACTCCGTATTGGTCTGGTATTATACGGTGGTGTTTCTCTGGCTATTTACATTTATGGCGTTGTTTATGAATTTCTACGTCTTGTCCGTGAAGAGGGTGCCTATGCCAGGTTGATCGACGAGGCGAAGGTCAAACCGGTGATCGATGTCATTTCCGGCAGCTCGGCCGGGGGTATCAACGGCCTTTTTCTGGCCAAAGCCCTGACCACGGGCGGCGACCTGAAACCGCTCAAGGAGTTGTGGATACAAAAGGGCGATCTGGAAGCATTGGTCAATACGGACAGTAAACGACCGCTCTCGCTATTGGACTCCGATTATTATGAACGCCAACTGCGTGAAGCCCTGGGTCGGGTGCGGCCCGACCCCACGGCGACCGAGTCGAAGCGGAGTATCAATTTGCTCGATTTGTTTATCACCGCGACCAATCTGGATGGGATCATCACCGAATATGGCGAACCTTTCTGTCGGCCTCCGATCCAATCAAAATATTATGGCACTGTGTTCCATTTCAAGACTCGACCGGGGCATTATGACTTGAGCAGGCTTCTGGAAGATGATGTTCAACAGAAGCTACCTCAAGAAACCTCAATTCTTGTCCAGGATTTGTTGCGAGTTCTCAAACAAGAGCGGGAGGAGGCGAACGATTTTGATGACAGTAAAACTATCACCGGGGATGACCGTGATAAAAATCACTATCTGGCCAGAGTAGCCGCCTCAACATCCTCTTTCCCCGTGGCGTTTCAGCCGGTCTCTTTTAAAAAAGAGGATGTCGAGGCGATGAAGAAACATTTTGGGGCCGGTGTTTTCAAACGGGATACGCCTCTGGTGGGTGTCCGCCAGGAGATGATGAGCCAATCTGTCGTTTATGGCGATGGGGGGATGGTTAATAACAAACCGTTCAGCCAAACATTGCGTACTATTTTCCATCGCCAGGCCGATGTGCCGGTAGACCGCAAGCTATTCTTCATCGAACCCGACCCCGATACGTTTAGCGCCAGCAATCGTCTGGCCGACCAAGAAACGATTGACGGCTTACATTCGTTAATGAGCTTTTTTGAGACAACCTTCTACGAAAGCATTAGCGCTGATCTGGAGACATTGGTCGAGCGGAACCAACGCATCCAAAACGTCCGCGAAATCCTGACTGATTTTGAGGGGGCGTTGGCTGAATATTTAACCCATTATAACACGATAAAGAATAAAGACGAAACAGATCGGAGCCTGTATGAAAGCCAGCCGGTCTACGGAACCTATCGCCAAATCAAAGTTACTGCGCTGCGTAAGGAGTTAGAAGAACGCTTATTGGGTAAAGCCGACCTCAGTCAACTGGTTGCTGAAGCCGAGGCCGAATGGCCGGAAGATTTGGCCCAGAAAAGCCAGGCTGAACGGGAACTGTATGTTCAGGATAAATTAAAAAAGTCCTTTGAAGATATTATTTCGAAGGAGTATGAAGGTCTGGTCATTGGTCAGGATATCAGCCAATTTCTCAGCCGGTTCGATTATCCGTTCCGTATTCGTCGCCTGCGCTATTTCATCAGCAAAATGAATGATTGGCTGACTGAGGTCGATTTGTTGCCCAACGCCGCTGAACATCCCGAACAAATTGAGTCTTTACGAGAGCGCTTGGGCACGCTGAAAGGCAAGCTCTATGCGTTTGTGGAGTTCTACGCCCACGGGGCCTGGTTAGTGTGGGACCAAGCCCCCCCGATTACCAAACAGGCCGATTTACCGCTGGCGTTCGAGGCCGTTTCTAATAGTTACCGGGGCTTGATGGATCGCAGGTACAAAAATTTGGCCTTCGAGATGATCGGCAGTGATCTGGCCGATGCCATCCGGCAGTTAGAAGAAATTCGCCCGCAGCCACCATACCAGATCGAGGATACTCGCTACTACGATGTTCGGGAAAAAACGGCTTATCTGGAAAATATGCTCAACGTTTGTTCCGAAGAGGATATGACCATTTGTATGGAGGGTGTTTTCAATAGTTATGAATTTTTGGATATGTATCTCTATCCGGCCTCGATTTTAGCCAACATCGGCGAGGCCGACCCGGTCGAAGTCATCCGTATCTCCCCCAAAGATGCCACGCGCTACCGGACAACGGTCCAGGATAAACTGGCCGGGGAGAAGTTGATGCACTTTAGCGCCTTTCTCAAACGAAGTTGGCGCGAAAACGATCTGCTGTGGGGGCGTTTGGATGCGGCGGAAATTATCGTCCGCTCCATTTTCCCCGACGAGGCTGAGGCTAACGCCATCTTGGATGAACTGGCCCCGGCCATCATCAAAGAGGAACTCACGTCCATTCGGGAGCGACGCGAGACCGAAATCAGCCAGGCCATCTTCTCCGATCAGGAGCAGCAGCAGCTCAAAGATATTTTAGATCAACAGACTAAACTCAAGCAGGCCGATGATGTGGAAAGTTACCTGAAAGAATATTACACGGTCGGCCAGGAGGATTTCAATGCAGTGAGCCAGACCTATCTGCTACGCACCCTGGCCAAATCATTGCGGACGACCAGCCGTCTGTTTGAGCAACGCTCTCAACAAAACAAACGGGCGGGCACCGGCTCGCCGCTCAACCGGCCCATCCAATATCTTAGTGCGATGTTAAATCTGCCGTATGTCTTCTTGGTGACTCTGGGCGGCGCTGAGGAATCGCAGCGGCGACGGCTGATTAACTACGCTTTAACCGTGGCCGTCGTCCTGTTTGTGTTACAGTTAGTGGGCGCTATTCAGGCCACCAGTTGGCTTTTGCTGGGAGTGATCGCCTTTATTGCTATCTATCTACAACCTAAACGTCTGTTTGGGGTGATTATCCTGCTGATTGCCCTCCTCGTTCTCCTATGGACCACCAGCTTAATCGACGTCACCGTCTGTAGTTCGCTGCTGGACAGCCAATGTGGCCTTGAATGAGGTGGATAAATAAATAGTTCCCAGAAAATAAAAATTGGCCCTTGACAAAAACACGGTAACGTGTTATATTGTAATCGTACTCAATTGAGCGGGTTTGACTCGCTCTTATTTTTACCCAATTCTACACGTATTCGTGTCAATTGTCAAAGGAGAGACTCATGAAAAGAAACAAGTATCCACTAACTGATCTGGTCAAACGCTGGGAACGGGAAGAGCTAACCGTCGAGCAAGCCGTGGGGCAAATCTTGCTGTGGTTGATCTTTATCTCCAAACAGATTGCCCGGATAGAAGCCAAGTTGAGAGGGGGTGACGCCGGGTCGAAAGCGGGCTGAACAGACGGGTGACATTGGATACGGGAAGGCTGGAGGCAGCTTATGTTGGTTTCAGCCTTCCTCCAAACAGGTTGATTGTCAGCTTTGAACAAACGTGCTAAAATGAGTGCGGATTGGAGGAGAATCGGATGCACAATGGTTTAGTATCTCAAAAAACCTTACTGCCAACAAAACCAAAGGGGCAGCTACTGAAGTGGGTAGGGAATAAATACAAATATGCTCACCTCATTACCTCTTACTTTCCGACCAATTACAATAAATATCTCGAACCGTTTGTAGGGACGGGCGCTATTCTGGCGACTCTCTCACCCAATAACGGCATTGCCGGCGATGTCTTAGAGCCTCTAATCGACTTATGGACGCTCTTACAAGATGAGCCACAAACATTGATCGATTATTACGCGACGGTTATCCCACGTTTCAATGCCGATAGGAAAGCTGTTTATCTCGAAATTAGAGAAAAGTTCAATCGCTCTCCCAATGCTTTAGATCTCCTCATCCTGAGTCGTACATGCTACGGCGGCGTGGTTCGTTTCACAAAAGAGGGCACGATTAGCACCCCGATTGGCCCACACAAACCGATTAACCCTAAAACATTCGCTACGAGAGCCACAGAATGGCGCGAAAGGGTTAAGCATACCATCTTTGCGAATCGGTCTTTTACAGAAACAATGGCCTTAGCCGAAAATGGGGATTTGGTTTACTGCGACCCTCCTTACATCGACTCTCAGGCTATCTTATATGGCGCTCAAGATTTTGATTTTGAAACGCTGATTGAGCAGATTTGGCGATGCAAAAACAAAGGGGCCAGAGTAGCCCTATCGATTGATGGCAAAAAAAAAT
>CAZWZZ010000611.1:0-4529 GCA_964638395.1 uncultured Caldilineaceae bacterium | reverse complement strand
CCGAAATGGCCGGGCTGTGGGCCTTTCGCTACCCCTGGCCCGCCCGCACCTACCTCGACTATTTCACCTTCGTCACCCCCGACTTCGAGCCAAAGCCGATTTATCTCGAAATTCAACGTTACAGCCGGGGGGAAGAGGCGGCGCGATGAAGAGATTATCAGTGGTCAGTGGTCAGTGGTCGGTTGTCAGTTGTCAGTTGTCAGTTGTCAGTTGTCAGTTGTCAGTCGTCAGTCGTCGGCTATCACGCAGTGCGTATTGCGTATTGCGTATTGTCTCTGATGCTTTACGTTTTACACGATACGTGATTTTCAGCCTCAGCCTCATCCTCACCCTACTCCTCCTCCTCCTGGCCTGGTACATCGTCGCGCCCACCGACGACGGGACGCTGGCCGAAATCCAGCGGCGAGGCACGCTTCGGGTTGGTCTGGACGCCAGCTTTCCGCCGTTTGAGACGATGACGGCTGAGGGGGAGATCGTCGGTCTGGATGTGGATATTGCGGAGGCTATTGCTGCCGACTTGGGCGTTGAGCTAGAATTGGTCAACATCGGCTTCGATGGCCTGTATGATGCCCTGCTGGCCCGGCGCGTCGATCTCGTGATCTCCGGCCTGCCCTACGACCCCCGCTGGACGCAGGATGTAGCCTACAGTCGCAACTACTTCAACGCCGGGCAAGTTCTCATCGCTCAGGCTGATGACGCCTCTGTGGCCGAGGTGGCCGATGTCGGCGGGCGGCGGCTGGCCGTGGAGTGGGGCAGCCAGGCCGATATGGAGGGCCGCCGCCTGGCCGACGAGCTACCCGGCGTCCAGATAGTCCGCCAGGCCACCGCTGCCGAAGCCATCGATGCTGTGCTGAGCGGTCAGGCTGAGGCCGCCGTCGTCGATGCCGTCAGCGCCGTCAGCGCCGTTCCCAGTGGCATCAAAATCGTCACCTACCTGACCGATGAATGGTATGCCGCCGCCGTTCACATCGACAGCCGGGCCTTGCTGGAGGCGGTCAACCAGACGTTAACCGACTTGGAGGAGCGGGGCGAAATGGCTCGCTTGCAGGCCAAGTGGTTGCATGGGCAGTGAGAGGGGGAGGTACGTTACACATCCGCTGCCTCCGAAATGATTGCCGATTTCAGCATCAGGGCCTCCTTAACTTCACAATTCACCATTCAAAATTTCTTTATATGATCGACAAGAAATTGTCGATCACAAAGCATCAGACGCTAAAGTAGTGCCTGAATCCGGGCCTTCAACTGCTCCCCCCACTTGGCGCCGCTGTCCCACTGCAAACCGGGGCTTTGGGTATTGACAATCTCCTTATGGCCGATGACCGCCGCCACCGGCAGATTCAGTTGGGTCAGCAGCCAGGCCAACAACTGCGCCCCGGCCTCCATCTGCTGCGGCGTCGGGGTGGCGTTGGTGAAATCCCCGGCGAAGCAGACCCCGGCAGACACCTCATTCAGCTTGACCGCGTGTTTGGCGATGGTCGTCAGGTCGTTGGTCTGCTGCACGACGCCATTTCCGGTGATGAAGTAATGATAGCCGATGGCCGGCCAGCCCTGTTTGTTGACCCGATGTTCAGCAATCCGCTCGGCCCCAATCTGGGGCCGAATCGCGGTGTGGTGAATAATAATGCGCTTGATCTGCTCCAACGAGCGGGTGGGGTAACGCTTGGTGGGATGGCGGGGCAGTTGGTCGGTAATATCCCGGATCGGGGGCGGGGCCACAGCCGGGCCGGGCGCAGGCCGGGACTCTAGCTGCCGGAGCCGCTGCTCCATCTGCTGCTGTTGCCCGGCCAGTTGTTGCCAATTCTGTTGCAGTTGGGCCATCTGACTTTGTAACTGCTGCATCTGGCTTTGTAGGCCGTTTATCTGCTGGGTCAGTTGCGACACTTGTTGGCTACTCGGCTGCGCCGGTTGGCGCGGGGGTGTGGTGGTAACCGGCGGGGGTGGTGGCGGCGGGGCGGTGATGACCGGGGGTGAAGGAGCCGGGGCCGGCACGGGCTGGGGCGGCGGTGTCGTGATCGGCGCAGGCGGGGTGACCACCTTACTTCGTAGCTCCTGGACAATCTGTTTATACGCCCCATAGGCCGGTTTACGATTGCCATTTGCCTCCAGCAAACCAAACGTCGGAACCATCCCGTCGCTGTAACAGAACCATTGGAAGTGGGGAACCTTATCCTGATAATCGGTAACAATCGTCCGGTAATAACGGCGGAGAAACTCGGCCACTCGCTCCCGGTTGTGGCCCAAGTCCTCTTCCTTGACCCCCATCTCGGTGATCCATAATGGTTTGCGCTGCCCGGCCCTGTAATAATCGTTCAACAGCTTGCCGACAAAGCCAAAGCCCCAATTGGACCGGGGCCAGTTGGGGTCGGGACGCTGGCCGTAAGGATGAAAAGCCACGGCATCGGCCGGCAACTGCCCCCCCAGCGAGCGGATGACCGTGGTCAACCAACTGGGGTTGCCGGAGGCCAGCCCCGCCGTCACGACCGTAAAATCCCCGACCTGTTTGATGGCCTCGTAGGTGCGGCGCAACATCCGCCCAAACACCTCCTCCCGCAGCGTCGGTGCGTAGTCCCCTTTGACCGGATGATCCGGTTCGTTCCAGACCTGAAAGGCCGGGTTGACCGGGGCCAAAAGTTGGGCAATCTGGGCCGAGCGCCGGGCAAAGCGCTCGATGTATTGATCCCAGGGCGCGTTGCTGGCGTTGGGGGCCGGCCGGTTGGGGTAGGTGTCGTAGGTCAAAATCACCAGCGAGTCCACGCCCACGTTTTTGTAGGCCGTGGCCCGCTCCTTGTAAAATTGGGCCTTCCGCGGGTCGATCTGATCGCCGCCGCTGGAGTCATAAAAAGTGTAACGAACCATCTGCACCCCCAACGCCTGCAATTCCTGCGGGTTGGGGTTACCTCGGGGGTTATTAGGGTCGATATTTAGACCGAACATTGCTTACCTCACAGTATGGGATGAGTCCAGTTTACCTAGATTATGTTAATGAGTCAACTACTTTACAAAACTTGAGCCAGAGCTTAAAGATTTTGTCCCTAAAGGTTACTTGAAAGCAGCTTCGTCACCGTAAATCGACCACGTTTGGCCTGATCTATGGAAACTTTTAGGCTCTTGGTTGCTATATTTAGAACTGCTGCATACTCAGTCTCACGCTTGACAAAACAGACAACTTTGTGTTATTCTTAACAACGTTAAAAGCCATAGAGAGGTAGCCACAGTCATAGAAAACGTGCGGGCCAGGCGGGGAGGCCGGACCGCACACCAAGCTAACTTGTTATCATAACAAGGAGCGCCTTATGATTTGTTGCGATCCGTCTGGGTGCGTCCCAGGATTTGGGCGAGAATTCAAGTCCAGCATCCTGAGTAGGCCGAGGGACGAGGCCGTATCGAAGGGTGCGGGTTGACCCAAGCCTCCTCCCGTTCGCCGCACCCTTCGATACGCCCTGGAAAAGACTCAGGGCTACTCAGGATGCTATCTCCTGAAATTTGGGACGCACCCGATCCGTCTCTGTGGCCGGTTTGAAATCATTGACGCCAATCATCTACCTTCGTTTCAGGTAGGTTATTGGCCTTTTTTGTTTGTGACATACCCTTGAGGGACATCCCCGCCTCTCAAGCTCATCCCTACCCTAAGGAGGCCCTATGAACCACCAATCGCTACATAGCAAAAGCCGGACCCGGCGTAATGGGACCGGCCAGGCGGGGGCGTTGGCGCCGTACCGCCCCCTGCCGGACGGTATCGCCGCCGACCCGGCCCTGGCGGCGGAAGCGTCGCCCTGGCTGAATGAGTATCTGGCCTTTGCCGGGCGCTGGAGTCCGCGCAGTTGCCCCGGCTTTCACGAGGCCTGCGGGGAGCGATGACAGCCCAAATCCGGCCACTGTGCAACAGGCCAGTGGTCTGCTCCTTGAACATCTCACCCATTCACCCCAACCCCCCGATCCTAATTTTGATGTCGATGTCATAGTTTTGGTTGAGTCTGATTTAGATACGACTGATGTTCTTAGAGACTGTTTTAAAAGCCTTCCAGGCTCCACGGATGGACACAGATTGTCACTGATATTATCAAATTTTTGATAAAAATCTGTGAACATCAGTGTAAATCTGTGGACAACTCTGTAAACTTTCACTTTTAAAACAGCTTCTTAGAGCGTTAAACCGCGACAATGCAGATTATCACTATGCTTCAGCCACATCCCACTGCAAAAAAGTAACAATCTTCACCCGTTTTAGCGACAAATTCATCCCTCCCATTTTCGAAAACGATAGATCAACCATTCGACACCTGCAATTGCCAGCCAAAACAAGTATTTTGTTGGCCGCTACCCACGCCCTTAGCAAAACACATTCTGAAGAATATGACACATCCCACCCCACCCTGTTTTCACGCCAACAGCCCCCGACCCTAAAGCGGCTCAATCGAGCCGCTTTTTCATTTCCCCTTGACCCGCCAACCCTGTTAGGCGATAATGGGGTAGGAGCGAACCAATGGCCAACGAAGAACATCTCAAGATACTCAAGCAGGGGGTCGAGG
>CAZWZZ010000610.1:0-4547 GCA_964638395.1 uncultured Caldilineaceae bacterium | reverse complement strand
CAACTGACCCAAAGCTCCGATTTTTGGGATCATTATTTTTCTGGAACTCCCTAAAACGTAACGTTTATCTTGAGATAAATTTTTCGTTTTACGAAGTACGTTTTACGCCGGGAGTTCGGTGAACGTGTCGATCTCTCTCTGAAGGATTTTGGATTATGTCGATTAGTGAGGAGTAACAGGATAATATGGTAGGACCTGTCGATTTTCCGACGGTACAGTGGGCACGCAAGATGGTGGCTCTGGGTCAACAGTTGGCCGGGTTGCCCCCTGAGGACGTGCGTAAATTGTCAAATTTTCTGGAGAAATTGGCCGCTTTGCGAGAGAGTGAGGCCACCCTTTCGGAGCAGCAGCTCCAGGTGATTATGCAAGCGTTGCATCTGCGGGATGAGTTGACGGTGCTGGAAGCGCAGAAGGGGGGCGTTTACGTCGAATTTACCGGCGGCGGCTACGAGTATGAGCGCTTTTTGATCCGCGAGAATGGTAAAGTGCCCAACAGTCGCTACGAAACGAAAAAAGCCCAGTGAAAGATAGTGACATTCACGAGGTGATAGCCATCCTGCGGGAAAGTGCCAAAGAATGGCAACCGGCGCTGGTCGATGATATGGGCCAAGAAGAACGAAACCCCTACAAGGTGTTAATCGCCACTATCCTCAGCCTGCGGACGAAGGATACGTTGACGGCCAAAATCGCCCCCAAACTGTTCGAGCGGGCCGATACGCCGTATGAAATGGTCAAATTTTCACCGGAGGAGATTGCGGAGATCATCTATCCGGTCGGCTTTTACCGGAACAAAGGCAAAAGTATCGTCGAAATCTCCCAGATTTTGATCGATCAATATGCGGGGCGCGTGCCCGACGACCTGGATACGTTGCTCGAACTGCCGGGCGTGGGGCGCAAAACGGCCAACCTGGTGCTGACCGCCGGCTTCAATAAACCGGCCATTTGCGTCGATATCCACGTTCATCGTATCTCGAACCGGTGGGGGTATGTGGAGACCAAGACGCCGGAAAAGACGGAGTTTGTCCTGCGGGAGAAGTTGCCCAGAGAGTATTGGATCGAATATAACGGGTTGTTAGTCAGTATGGGCCAAACGATTTGCCATCCGACTTCGCCCTGGTGCAGCAAATGTCCGGTGGCCCATTTTTGTGAGCGGGTGGGCGTTACCCGTAGCCGATAGTCAAGCATGTTCTTCCCCAATAAGAGGATTGAGAAACGGGACGCAGATTTTCGCAGAGGAACGCTGATAAAAATATTGGAAATCAAACGGCTGATTTTGTGGGGGTGTCTGGTGAGCAGTTGGCTGCTGTTGGCCTGCGGGTCGCTGCCGGTCAGTCGCCTGAGAGCGTGGGCCGGGACGGAAAACGACCCGGCCACAAAAGTGGCCGCCATCAGCCAAAATAGCCAACTGGCCGCCGACGCCTATGCCAACATCGACGCTTTGCCGGGCTACCGGCTGGAAAGCCACTACGTTGTCTCGAACAGCAGCGGTCCCCCCCTGACTTACACGCTCCGCAGCGAGCAGGATCAGCAGCAAAATCAGCACCTTATCATTGAAACCGGGCAGGAAACGCGAGAATTTTACCGGGTCGCGGGCCAGACCTATGTCTTTGAAAGTGATTACAACGGTTGGGTCGAGTTAGGGGCTGTCACCCCGGTCGAGGCGGAAACGGAGCGGGGGACGCTCCCGGCCGATTTCAGCCTGCTGCAAAACCCGGCCCATCTACTGGCCCGGTTTGGAGCCGTTCCATCGCGGGGCACGGCGGAGGCGTGGCAGGGACGGGCGGCCACGCGCTACACACTCCAGCCGATTCTCGCCGAAGTGAGCCGGGCCTTTGATCAGGAGATCGCCGGCTTGCCTATCAACCTGAGCGGCACGCTGTGGGTCGATGCGGCCACCCAGGCGTTGCTCAAATCGGAGATGACGCTGTACAATAGCGAAACGGGCCGGGCGCTCCAGACCTATCGGTTGGAAATCAGCGACATCGGGACCGTTGAGCCGATTGTGGTCCCCACGCCGGTGGTAGACCCGGCGGCCAGCATCGCGGCCACGGCCACGGCTCAGGTCTGGACGGTCTTGGACGGGCAGATGAATTATCGGGGCACGCCGGTCGCCTTTGAGGTGATCCCGTTGGAGGCCACCCAAATCGCCGGGACGTCGCCCCTGCGGGCTGAGGTCAACGTGCTGTTGCGCCGCCTGCCCGATTCGATTTTGCAAGAGACCAATCTGGAGCCATTTTTGGCCCAGTTGCGGCAACAGTTGACGCTCAGTTTGCCGAACCGCAATCTGGTCGTCACCAGTAGCGGCTTTACCCTGGAGCAGGGCAACGTGGCTGAAAAAACGCTCCGGGTTGTCTATTCATTCAATGCCAATTTGGAAGATTTCAACAGTGTAGAAGTTATTTTATCCGGCCGGGGCAATCCGACGATTGCGCCGGTTCCGGTAGAGTAACGGTGAATACTTTATTTTATACGAGGAGACCTGATGATAAACAAAAAGACTATCGAAGATGTGGATGTGCAAGGCAAGCGGGTTTTGGTGCGGGTTGATTTCAATGTGCCGCTGGATAACGGCCAGATTACGGATGATCGGCGCATCCGCTCGGCCTTACCGACCATCGAATATCTGCTTGACCACGGTGCTGCTATCATTTTGATGAGCCACCTGGGGCGCCCCAAAGGCAACCCCGATCCAAAACTCTCTATGGACCCGGTCGGGGTCAAGTTGAGCGAACTGCTAGGTCGGCCCGTGACCAAATTGAATGATTGTGTCGGGCCGGAGGTGGAAAAAAGTGTCAAAGCCATGCAGCCGGGCGATGTCATTTTGCTGGAAAACACCCGATTTCACACGGCAGAGAAAAAAAATGATGCCGATTTATCAACGCAGTTGGCCGCTCTGGGCGAGGTGTACGTCAATGATGCCTTCGGCAGCGCCCACCGCGCCCACGCTTCGACCGCCGGCGTCACTGACAGCTTACGCCCGGCCGTGGCCGGTTATCTGTTGAAGAAGGAGTTGGAATTTTTGGGGGGCGCTCTGGCCGATCCCAAGCCGCCTTTCGTGGCTATTATGGGTGGGGCCAAGGTCTCGGACAAAATCGCCGTCATCGAAAATCTGCTGGAGAAAGTGGACTCCCTGCTGATTGGCGGGGGGATGGCCAATACTTTCTTCGTGGCTCAGGGGCACGACGTGGGCAACTCGCTGGTCGAGGAGGATGCTATCGAGACGGCCAAAACTTTGTTGGCGAAGTATGGCGACAAGTTGATTTTGCCGGTTGATTGCACCGTAGCCACCGAGTTCAACGCGGACGCCGAGTCGAAAGTGGTGGCGGTGGATGAAGTGCCGGAGGGCTGGATGATTTTGGACATCGGCCAGGCCACGATTGCCCACTTTGCCAACCGGCTGGCGGCGGCCAAAACCGTCGTCTGGAACGGGCCGATGGGCGTCTTCGAGTTCCCCCGCTTCGCCGAGGGCACGTTCGCCGTGGCCCGCGCTCTGTCCGAATTAGAAGGCGCGGTCACCATCATCGGTGGGGGCGACAGCGCCGCCGCCGTCGAGCAGTCCGGCCTGTCCGACAAAATGAGCCACATCTCGACCGGAGGCGGGGCCAGCCTGGAGTTTCTGGAAGGGAAAACGTTGCCCGGCGTGGCGGCGTTGGATGATAAGTAGTTCGACTTAGTAGAGCGCAGTATCCCTTCGACAAGCTCACGACGCATCCTGAGTAAACCGAGGGACGCGGTTGTATACTGCCGACGGACATAACTTGAACTTTTATCGGACGCAGATGAACGCAGATAAACGCTGATTTTTAAATTTATCGGCGTGAATCTGCGAAAATCTGCGTCCTGTTCAAAAAATCAAAAGTTTCATTTGTGACTGTGCTGAGTACAGCGTAAATTAAGTTTTATGAGGTTTTCGGTAGGTCGATCTGTCATGCCCGAATGTCGTTATCGGGCATCCACGTGGCTCTAAAGGCTGGATTCCCCGCTAGAAGCATGCGAGAATGACGCTTCAAAACCCCAAAAAACTTATTTGACGGTGTACTGAGTATATCGAAGGACGCTGCGCTCTACTGAAAGCGGACCCCCTACACCGCGCCATCCTCGGAGTCGGCCGCCGAGATGGTCAAGTCCCACCCCGGCCTGCCACAAGTTGTTTCCCTGCCCCCGGACGGCGGCACGGTCTCATCTCCACCGCAGTAAACGACTTTCATCTTTTATTATCCTGACAATTTTATGCAACGCCAACAAAGCAGACCCGGCATCGAGGAGACGTTGGCCCTCTATTTTTGGGACGGCAGCAGTTGGGTTAAGGAGCCGACCGCCAGCTTCGATCTGGCCCAGCGGACGTTTACCGCCAGTCCCGATCACTTTTCTCAATGGGCCGTGCTGGGAGAGACGAAGCGGGTCTATTTGCCGCTGGTGGTGAAGTAGGGGTGCCCATCAATAACTTTTGTCAAAAGCAGTGTGGCTGCCAATAAACACCCAGACATACGTCTTGGTGATTGGACAAAGCCAATTAGCTCGGTCAAAGCCGAGCCAGAAAATGGAAC
>CAZWZZ010000609.1:0-4550 GCA_964638395.1 uncultured Caldilineaceae bacterium | reverse complement strand
TTACGTTTTATCACGAACATTGAACTGGGTAATTTATTTAAGTGCCGTTCCTTAGACGATTTCAGGGTCTATCAGCCCATAATCGTTGTCTGCGCGGCGGTACAGAACGTTAATCCGCCCCAAGTCACCGTTATAGAAGACGAAGAAATCGTGCTGGAGCAACTCCATCTGCTCGATGGCCTCATCCTCATTCATCGGGTTGACCGGGAAGCGTTTCACCCGCACGATTTTGCGCTCATCTTCCTCAATAACCTCATCTAAAATCTCCGGATCAAGCATCGGCATCGGCTCGTCAATCCGCTTATTGTGTAGTTGGCCGTGGCGACGGTCTGTTCGTTTGCCCTTGTAGCGCACGATTTGCCGGTGGATTTTATCGGCGACGGTATCAATACAGGCATAAATTGCCTCGGAGCGTTCTTCGGCGCGGAGGATGGTGCCATTGGCTCGCAGCGTTACCTGAACGACATTCTTATCTTTGGCGCTTTTTGTCTTTTCTTGAGTAATTTCGACGCGAGCTTCATTGATATCAGGTAAATACCGATCAAGTTTACCGATTTTCTTCTCTACATAATCGCGGATGCGATCCGATATAACAAAGTTTTTACCTTTGAGGACCAGTTGCATTGTTCTTTCCTTTCCCAATTAAAGTGTGACAACTCGATGCCCAACTAAAAATTCGACTGGCGAATTATATGACCATAGCATAGCACAACTTGATGAACTTTAAAAATTTTTAACATTTACGGAGCCGGTCCCGCTTTCGCCAGGGTCAAGCCCCAGACCGACGCCACCCCGGTTTTTTTCAAAGCGCTGGCACAGGCGTTCATCGTCGAGCCGGTCGTCCATACATCATCAATCAACAAAATATGTTGCCCGGCCAATTTTTGGTCGGCACACAAAAACGCATCAACCACATTTTCTTGACGTTCAAGGAGGCCCAACCCTACCTGGGGTCTGGTATGACGCACTCGTTGCAGGGTGGCGCTGTCCATGGGCAGTTTGAGGTTGTCGCTCAACGCCCTGGCCAGAAGCTCGCTTTGATTATACCCCCTTTCCTCGAGGCGGGAGGGATGAAGGGGCACGGGAATGATAACCTCAGCTTGAAGTCCATAGCGACTGTAGGCATCGCTCAATAACTTAGCCAGACTCGAACTGACAGCCCGATGGTTGTTATATTTAAGAAAATGAATAGCCGGTCGGATTGGGTTGTTTTCAAAATAGGCCGCCGCTCTGACCCCGTCGAGGGCGACCATCGAGTCGGACCGGCAGCGTGAGCAGGATGAGGCAGTTTCGGTTAATGGTTCCCCACATTGCTCACAAACAGCTTCGGTAATCAAGGCAATATCATTCAGGCAATGTTGGCATAACCAATCGCCCAATGTTTTACAATTGAGACAGTGGGGCGGCAGAAAAAAATCGAGGAGAGATTGACTGGTTTTTTGGAACAGTAGCCGGATTGACACGGTTATCACGTCCTCGTGATTGTATGGCAAAGATTTTAGGGGAAGCAGTGACACAATTTAGAGTGATGGCTCAAACCTGAGTTGATCGCCGACCTGTGTTGATGTCGCGGCGACCACACCAACCGGTGTTTCCAGGATGTAGGCTGCTTGAAAAACAAACGGGCCTAAGCGATAGGGGACCATATTCTCCGCAACACGAATAACCTGTTGCTGATTATCCACATAAATCACATCAATTGGAAAGTTCATAAACAGCGTGTGTATGCTTTTTTCGCCAACTAATATTAGCCCGTCTCCTTCTCGGAGAGACGATGTCCCCAACAATCCCCGTAATCTCAACCAAAACGTATCGGCAACACGGCCTTTCGTGATGAGGATTGACTGGCGGGTCTGGTTGACAATACGCATGGGCAGCAGTAAGAAAGCAGTTCGGAGATGTTCAAATTTTCAAGAAGAAGCTGAAAATTACCCGAAGTTGGTTTCCATCAGAATAAGGACAGCCGGTCCTAGAAGGACGATGAACAGAGCCGGGAAAATGAGGAACACCATCGGGAACAGCATCTTAATGGGGGCCTTGTTGGCCATTTCCTGGGCACGCTGTCGCCGCTTGATACGCATCTGTTCAGATTGGACACGCAAAATTTTGGCGATACTGACCCCCAACATCTCGGCTTGAATGATGGCCGCCACGAAGGTCGTCACATCCGGCACGCCCATTGTCTTATCCATATTCCGCAGCGCGTCACGACGGGGGATACCCAGGCGCATTTCTTGGACGACTTTGGCAAACCCTTTACTGAGTTGATTGTCCCACTTATCGGCCAATTTCTGCATGGCTCCATCGAAGCCCATCCCGGCCTCGACAGCAATGGTCAGCAAATCCAACGCATCCGGCAAACTCTTGACGATTTCTGTCTGGCGATTTCTAATCTTGGAACGTAGCCAGAGAATGGGCATCACAAAGCCCATCAAAAAACCGAGTGGGGCTACAAGCAAAGCGTAAGTGAACTGGGAGGTTAATAGCGTAATCAAGAAAAAGAGGACACCCAGGACAAGGGCCACAAAAATACGGATGCCGAAAAATTCAGTCGGTCCCCAGTTGTTTGGTTTACCGGCCATTTCCAGCTGTAATTCGGCGGCTTCCCTGGATTTGGAGGGGGATAGTTTGCTAAACCCTTTGGCCAATCCGACCAATATGGGCTTAATGACCCGCTCGCTGAAAGGTCTGGATAACTCAAGCTCTTCCAGGGTTAGCGGCGTTTCAACTTCGGCTCTGCCGCCATACTCCTCCAAGCGGAGTTGGACATCACCACCTCCCCCAGAGGCGGTTGAGCGGCGAAACCCAATGAAAGCTACGACACTGACCACAATGATGATAGCCACCGAGCTTATGATAATTATTGTTCCAATCTCCATTTGACGACCTCGCTAACCTGCTACATACACAACTTCAAAACAACCTTACAATTGTACGCTACACATCAATGTCGATAATTTTCTGGATGGCAAAGAAACCGCTGGCGATCATAATCACGCCGGTGCCGATCATAATCCAGCCACAAGGCTGAGAACACATCTCCTGTTCCGGGGGGCAGGCAAACACCATCCGGCCGATATACTCCTGGTTCATCGCATATAGCATCAGCCCCAAGGCCACAGGCAGGAAAGAAATCACATATCCTGATAATTGGCCCTGGGCCGTTAGAACCTGGATTTCCCCTTTGATACGCACCCGCTCCCGAATGACCTCGCCGATAATCTCTAAAATCTGCGATAAATTACCACCAACTTCAGCTTGCACATTGATAGCGGTGATAACCAAATCTAAATCATCGCTGGGCACACGCCGTAATAAGTTATCGAAGGCCCGTTCATTGGAGACGCCCAAACCAATTTCTTGAACAACCCGACGAAATTCTGCGGCCATCGGTGAAGGCATTTCCTTGGAAACGGCATCCATTGCTTGCAGCAAAGAGTAACCGGCCCGCAAGCCGTTAGCCATCAAGGTCAAGCCATCCCCTAATTGATTGTCAAATGCTTTGAGTCGCTTTTTCTGACGTGACTTAACGTAGAATTTAGGTAAGAAATAGCCGACAACGGCCCCCAACAAAATCATGACAAAGTTGCCATAAATAAGCCAGCCCACTGTGGCCACCCCAAGGACCGAGACGACGGTCAGAACCATAAATTCTGCCACGGTGAGTTTAAGATCGGCTCGGGCCAGATCAACCGCCAAATTTTTCCCCAAGCCCCGATCTTCCATGATCCGGTTGAGGTTTCTGACCAGAAAGGACTGACCGTCTGTGGCGTCTTGGTCCTCCTTTCCGTCACTATCCGTTTCGCCACCAAACGGTGCGTTCGGATCCTCCGAAATGAAGCGTAGCCGCTCCTGAGTGGCATCGCCGCCACCACCACCCCCTCTGTTAACGACAATAGCCGCGATAATGACCCCGATCAGGAGTATAACCAGCCCTCCTATCAGAATGACTGTTGTTGACATTCTAAACCTCCCGACATAAACCTAACGTTGTTGACTGACAACACAGTTTCCAACCTTTTCCGTACACACCCCGTGCCAATATATCCGAAATCATTACTCAAGGATGACATTGCAAAGCTGAAAGGGATAAAGTCGTGACTATCCAGAAGTGGAGTCTAGAAGCGAGGGCCAGCGCCAAAAATATTCGCCGGCAAAGTAATCCCGGCATGCTCGATACGCTCATAAAACTTAGGTCGGATACCGGTCGGTTTCAAGCGCCCGATAATTTTCCCATTCTCGATCCCTTGTTGTTCAAACGTAAAAATATCTGACATCACCACAACGTCACCTTCCATCCCTTGAACCTCAGTGACGCTGGTCACTTTACGGCTACCATCCCGAAGCCTTTGCTGCTGCACAATCAGATCGACGGCCGACGCAATCTGTTCCCGGATAGCCCGCACGGGGAGATCCATCCCGGCCATCAAACACATCGTTTCCAGACGGGACAGCATATCGCGGGGCGAGTTCGCGTGGGCCGTGGTCAGGCTGCCGTCGTGCCCTGTGTTCATCGCTTGAAGCATGTCCAGAGTCTCGCCACCCCGACA
>CAZWZZ010000608.1:1496-4562 GCA_964638395.1 uncultured Caldilineaceae bacterium | reverse complement strand
CTGAAAGGTGCTGTCGGGACGGGCGAAGTAAATATGCTCGAAGGTACAGAGCGCCGGTTGGCGGGGTGAGGCCCCTTGCTGGCTATGCAGGCCGTCGGCGTCGAGGCGCACGATTTCGCCTGGCACCACTTCCCGGATGAACTCGGCCCCGATGGTGGCGAAGGCGCAAGACTCGGAGGCCAGGACGTACTTCCCGTCACCTAACTGCCCGATGCAGAGCGGGCGAAAGCCCCACGGGTCCCGCACGCCGTAGACCGCCTCGCGGGTGAGAATGGTCAGGGCGTAGGCTCCCTCGGCCTGGGCCATAAAGCTCCGCAGGCGGCTGCCCCAATCGCCATACCCCCCGGCCAAGACCTGAACGATGACCTCGCTATCGGAGGAGGTGGAGAGGCCGATGCCCCGCTGGAGCAGGTCCTGCCGCATCTGAGGGGCGTTGGTCAGGTTACCGTTGTGGGCCATCCCCAGCGGCCCCAGGGCCGTCTCGATGAGCAACGGTTGGGCGTTCCGCAGGTAGCTGGAGCCGGTCGTCGAGTAGCGATTGTGGCCGATGGCCAGAAAGCCGGGCAGCGTGGCCAGGCTCTCCTCGGTGAAGACCTGGCTGACCAGGCCCATTGCTTTGTAAATGTGGGCCATTTGCCCATCGCTGCTGGCGATACCGGCGCTCTCCTGGCCCCGGTGCTGTAGGGCGTGCAGGGCAAAGAAGGTATAGCGGGCCACATCCTCCCCCGGCGCATAGATACCGAAGACTCCGCAGGCATCGCGGGGGCTGTCGTTCATTTTAGTTTTTAGATTTTCGATTTTCGATTGCATCATTAGACCTTTACTTTCACAACCTAACCTTTATACACTTGTCTTTTCAAACAGATTTAACTGCCTCACGCCGGTTCACCCACCTCTACCAAAACGCTACCTTTTCTCACGTCCCAGATCGTTCATCATCTGGGCGATTTCAGCCTGCTTCTGCTTGATCCGGCTCTGTAGCCCGGCAATCGTCCTTTCGATCTCGGCCAGAGCCTCCTCGCTGTCGGTCAACTGTTGGACATATCGGCCCCGCAGCTTGCCCTCCTCTCCCTGGTTGGAGAGAACCGTCATATTTTTCTGGGCCTGCTCCTGGGCCTGGTAGATGGTTTGCCGCTGCTGCTCCTGCGCTTTGATCTGCTGCTGCCAGGCTCCAATTTCGGCCCAGGCATCGAGCAACGCTTTTAGCTCGTTATAGGTCTGCTTATCCAAAAATTTATTGGCCAGATACCGCTCCAGGGCGCGATAATCGAGGCTGCGTAGCTCCTGCCGCTGTGCCCGCAGACATCGCTCCTGAACGGTCAATTCGGCAATCTGATTCGGCGGCGCTTCGACCCGGTAACGGTTGGTCTCCAATGTCTTTTCGGCCGGCTCCGGCGTCTCGAACAGGCTGAACGACTCCGGCGTCTGGTGTTCGATGAGAACCATTTTGGCCTGGGCCGTGCGATTATCCACCGCATACGTCAGCCGCCGAATATCGTAGACGTTCTGCACGAGATACTTATCTTTGATGTCCAGAGATTGCAGTTGTCGTTCGGTGTGCAGAGTCTCTTTGACGTGAATGCCCAACTCGACGGCGTAGGAGATGACCGCCTCGGCCTGGTTGGTGGTGAAGGGTAGCACCGCCTCCCCGACGTATTCGCCCGCCTCCAACACCGTGACCGGCCCCCGCTCCAGGGTCAGGCCGCTGCTGTTATCGAAACGGATAGTGGCTACCGGATGGGTCGGCATCTTCCGCCCGTTGTAGATCAAATCCTTCTTGAACTTGAGCCGGCTGCTGACGATGGGAACCATTGCCGATTGCCCCCGCCCGACCGTGACCGGCACGCCGACGTTGTACTGGAACAGCTCGCCCATATCCTGGCCGGTGGCGGCGCTCTCAACCGAGGCTTCCATATCAGCGGCGGTCCTGCGGCTGGACACTCTTTTGAGCTGACTTCCACCCGCAGGTGCAGCCTGGGGCGCAGATGCGGAGGCGGTAAGCGAGCGTGCCCCCATTTCTGGCGCTTGGGTAGCCGCCTCAAACATCACCGGGGCGGCGGCGGTGCGATCCTCCTCCTTGACGACGGGCCGCTCCGGGGTGTGGGGCGTGTACAGGTCGTAGATGAAGGAGATGGGCATGCCGGCCGTCAGGGAGAGGGAAATCTCATCGAGGTCCTCCTCGAGACGGTTGTCGAAAATGCCCCAGCCTTGCAGCAGGGCTTCCGGCTGCTCCGCCTCGGCATCATCGGCCACCAGACGATAGCTGACCCGCCAGGTCGGGGCCGGGGCGATGTAGCTCACCTCCAAATCGTGGTCGCCGGGGGAGAGGCGGATGGTGATGGAGCGGTGGGTTTCCTGGCCCAACGCCGTTTTCAGGAAAAAGCGGAGATCCGCCGCCGCCGTCTCATCCTGTAGTTCGACCCCTTCCAACCGCTCCAGGGGAAAGGTCATCACCATCTGGGAATCGTCCCGCAGCAGCGACACCAGCGATCGTTTCAGCGGCTTCTCGCCCTCCTCATCGAGACCGACCACAACCCCCTGCTCGCTGCTGTTGTCGCTCATCTGGAGCTTGACTCGCCGCCCGCGCAGGGCCATCAACAAATCCCGCAGGCTGCGGCGGTCTCCCAAAATCACGGAGTTGCCGGCCAGCCGCTCCGCCCGGCTCTGGGGGGTGTCATAATCGACCCCCTGCACCCGGCCCGCCCCCAAATCAATGACGGTCAGGCTCTTGAGCAAGTCATCCATCTCTTCCCGCCGGAAGGTCAGCGACAGCGCCTCGCCGCTGACCGGCCCACGGCGGCGGAAGTAGCCCACCCCGTGCTTGTAAAGAGTCATATGGACAATCGGTAGGTGATTCATTGCGTCTCCTCATAAATTAGACTGTTTACGGCATGCTCCATGATCCACCGCCAGTCACGGACTGGCTGAGAGCTTAACTTAACTCTTTTTAGGATAATCTCTCGCTGACCGCCTCGACGATGCGCTCGACCGGGGCCATCATCAACAGCTCCCCCTCCTGGCTCGGCTTGAGGATGGTCACGCCCCAATCCCGGAGCGTCCGCAGGC
>CAZWZZ010000608.1:0-1396 GCA_964638395.1 uncultured Caldilineaceae bacterium | reverse complement strand
CCCTCCTGGCTCGGCTTGAGGATGGTCACGCCCCAATCCCGGAGCGTCCGCAGGCTATTGACAAACTGGGGGTGGGCGGCCAGGGCCTCGTTGAGCGAGGGGGCGATGATGACCGGCCATTTGGCCCCGATGGCCTCGGCGACCAGGGAGTGGGCCAACGTATCGGCGATGCCCTGGGCGATTTTGTTGACGGAGTTGAAGGTGGCCGGGGCCACGACCGTCAGCCCCGGCTCCCGCCCTTTGACCAGGGCCGGATCGAAGTAGCTGTCCACCAACTTGTGGCCTGCCTGATCGGCCAGGCGGTAGGGGCTGATGATGTTGTGCGCTCCCTCGGTCAGGAACGTGTAGACCGGACGCTCCAGGCGGCTCAACGCCGTCAACAGCTCCGGGGCAAAACCGGCCGAGCTGGCCCCACAGATGATCCAATAGACAACCTTTGCTTCCATAGCTTAACCTCCTCTGGACATGATTTATTTTGTTCTGTTCAGGACTTACGCAGTTACTTGACCAAACCCCCTCCCAGCCTCCCCCGCAACGGGGGAGGAGCCAAACTTCCCCCCGAATCGGGGGGATTGAGGGGGGGCTGCGTTAGTCCTGTTGTTCCGTGATAATTTTTCGCCTAACCGGGCGCGGCGACCAGAATCGATTTGGCCGCCTGATAGCCCAAACTGTGCTGTTGCTCACCGATTTGCAGCGTCAGGGGACCGTTGAATGGAGCGCGGGCCAACAGGGTAATTTCCGTGCCCGGATAAAGCCCCAACTCTCCCAGATAGCGCAGCAGCTCCGGGTCGTCATCATCCACTTCAACGATCAGTACTAGCTCATCCGGCTCGACATCGATGAGGCGTCCGCTCTCGTGCTGGAATATCTTGCCGGAGCGAGAGGGGATGGGCGCGCCGTGGGGGTCGAATTGGGGATCGCCCAGCGCGGCCGCCATCCGCTCCTCCAAATCCTCGCTGATGACATGTTCCAACTTTTCCGCCTCTTCGTGGACGCGGTCCCAGGGAACCCCTAGCGCCTCGGCCAGATAAAGCTCGATCAGGCGATGGTGACGCACGATCTCCAGGGCCAATTTCTCGCCGGTCGGGGTAAATTTCACCCCCCGGTATGGTTCATACTCCAGCAGGTTGAGATCGGCCAATTTTTTACACATATTGGTGACCGAGGCGGGGGCCACGTGCATAAATTCAGCCAAGACAGAGGTCGGTACTTGCTCTTGTTGCTCCTGGAGTTTGTAAATGGCCTTTAGATAATCTTCCATAGCGTGACTAATGCTTGGCGTACTCAAAATTTTGACCTTTCCGGGGGGTAATAACGAACTTTTACAGCTTGATTAGCTGCCTTCAAATTTTACATCACACCCCCTAAAAACTCAAAACAATCAGCAACGCTCATT
>CAZWZZ010000607.1:0-4566 GCA_964638395.1 uncultured Caldilineaceae bacterium | reverse complement strand
GAGGCGGCGACCGAGGCTGATACCAGCGCCTCAACCGGCCCGGAGGTCGAGCCGATCTCGCTTGAGGAGATGTCCGTCCGGGAAGACGGTACGTTCCGCATCGTGGCGACGACGACCCAGGCCAACGACATCGCCCAAATTTTGACCGAAGGCGTCGACGGCATCGAGATCACGCCGCTGATGGGGGCCGGCGTTGATCCTCACCTCTACCAGCCGACCGAGTCGGACATCGCCGCTATGAACGCAGCCGATATGGTCATCTACAGCGGCCTACACCTGGAAGGGCAGTTCGACGCCGTCTTCGAGGCGCTGAACGAGCAGGGCGTTCTGATTTACGCCCTCAGCCAGCCGGTCAAAGCGGGCGGCTTTATCATCGGCGGCTTCGACCTGTCCGAGGAGTTGACCAACGTCGATGACCCCCACTTCTGGTTCGATCCGCGCAACTGGGCGTTGACCACCACAGACCTGGCCGAGACTTTAGCCGCTGTTGATCCTGCTCATAGTGATGATTATTTGGTTAATGCTAATGACTACACGAATCAACTTGACTTGCTGTATGAATGGGCAGACGAAGGAATGGGAACCGTGCCCGGCAGCCAGCGGTATCTGGTCACCTCTCACGACGCCTTCCAATATTTTGGCGCGGCCTTTGGCTGGCGTATGGCCGCCATCCAGGGCATGAGTACCGAGGATGAAGCCGGGGTGGGTGATATTCAAGGCATCGTCGATTTCGTGATCGAAAATGATATTCCGGTGGTCTTTGTGGAAAGTAGTATCCCCCCGGATACCATCGAGGCTGTCATCGAAGCCGTTGAGTCCGAAGGCGACAACGTCCGTATCGGCGTCCGCGAAATGTACTCCGACGCGATGGACGAGCCGGGGACATTCGGCGGAACCTATGTCGGGATGTTAGCCGAGAACGTCTACACCGTCCTGCAATCCTACCAGTGCCAGGGTGTTGACATCACGATCCCCGACTGGCCGGCTGACCTCAGCCCAACCCCGCCAGAGGAGATATTGGCCGCCGGTTGCGAATAATCAGGAGGTATCCTTATGAACAGACAAAACGGACATCATCCCTATGAAAATACCACAGCGGCCCTGGTCATCGACGACCTGACCGTGGCCTATAACAGCAAACCGGCCATCTGGGACGTCGATTTGCGGGTGCCGGAAGGCGTGCTGATGGCCATCGTCGGCCCGAACGGGGCGGGCAAAAGCACCCTGATCAAAGCCGCCTTGAAACTCATTCCTCGCTCGGCGGGCACGGTGCGTTTCTACGGCCAGCCCTACGAACGGGCACGCAGCTTTGTCGGCTACGTCCCGCAGCGGGGCAGCGTCGATTGGGACTTTCCGACCTCGGTCATCGACGTGGTGACGATGGGCCTGTACGGCAAGCTGGGCTGGTTCCGCCGCCCCGGCCGCCAAGAGCGGGAGTTGGCCCTGCACGCTTTGGAGCAGGTGGGCATGCAAGATTTCGCCGAGCGGCAGATCAGCCAACTATCCGGTGGCCAGCAGCAGCGCACCTTTTTGGCCCGCGCTCTGGTGCAGGATGCCCGGATTTACTTTATGGACGAACCCTTCGCCGCCGTCGATGCTGTCACCGAGCGGGCCATCGTGGCCATTCTGCACGAGTTGCGGGCGCGAGGCAAAACCGTCCTGGTCGTTCACCACGACCTACAAACCGTGGCGGATTATTTCGATTGGGTGACGCTGCTCAACGTCGAAGTGGTCGCCAGCGGTCCCACCGCCGAAACTTTTGTGCCCGACAAACTGCGCCAAACCTACGGGGGACGTGTTTCTTATCTGCACGATAATCAGACGATGCTGGCGACAGGAGGATAAATATGCTCGAGATGACAGCCGAAGACCGGCGAGTCTGGCTATTGATTGGAGTCATCGCCCTGTTAGCGGCGCTATTTATCCCCTTTAGCCAGGTCATCCTGCAAGTGAACTACAACTACACCCTCCGCACCGTGGCCCTGGGCGGTGCCTTGCTCGGTGTAGTCAGCGGCGTGTTGGGCTGCTTCGCCGTCCTACGGCGGCAAAGTTTGCTAGGGGATGCCCTGTCCCACGCGGCGCTGCCGGGGGTAGCCATTGCCTTTCTGCTGGCCGGGCGAGAATTGGGCCTACTACTCATTGGGGCCGGCATCGCCAGTTGGCTGGGCGTGCAGTTCATTCAGGCCGTCACCCGCACCACCCGCATCAAGCAGGACGCAGCCATGGGCATCGTCCTGGCCGCCTGGTTTGCCGCCGGAATCGCCCTCCTGGCCTACATCCAGGCCCGCCCGGATGCCAGCCAGGCCGGTCTGGACACCTTCATCTTTGGCCAGGCCGCCGCCATCGTCGAGCAAGATGTCCAACTCATCGCCGGCGTGGGCCTGGTGTCGTTCATCGTGCTGGGCCTCTTTTGGAAAGAGTTCAAACTGATCACCTTCGACCCGGAGTTTGCCGGGGCCAACGGCTTTCGGGTGCAGATGCTCAACATTTTACTCTCCACGCTGATTGTGGTGGCCATTGTGCTGGGCTTGCAGTTGGCCGGGGTCATCCTGATGGTCGGGATGCTCATCGCGCCGGGCATCGCCGCCCGCCAATGGACCAGCAAGCTGAACCAGATGATTATCTTGTCCGCCCTGTTTGGGGCCTTTGCCGGGGGTGTGGGGGCCATTATCAGCGCCGTCGATACGGATGTGCCGACGGGGCCGATGATCATTGTAGTGGCCTTCCTGCTGGTGGTCATCTCCCTGGCCTTTGCGCCAAATCGGGGGTTGGTTTGGAGTCTACTTCGCCGGCGGAACGACCGCCGGCGCTTTGCCGCCCAAACCGTACTGCGGGACCTGCATCATTACGCAACGGACCACGGTTCCGCCTCAATGCCGGTACCGGCAAGATTTATCATTGGTGTCGGCGGGAGTACGGCTAAAATTGGCCTGCGTCAATTGGTCAATCGCAACCTGGTTCAGCCCGGCGACGATGCCTGGCAACTGACGCCCGCCGGGATCGAGATGGCAGCGAAACAGGCCAAGAACCGGCAGTTGTGGGCCATGTACCGCCAATACAGCGATGAGCTGGCCTTACCGCTGGTGACCGAAGATCCTCAAAAAGATATTCGGACCGTCCTGCCCAGTGAGGTTGTGGAAAAATTGGAGCGTAAATCGAAAGGAGTCCCGCTCTAATGTTTCAGCTTGAGCAACTAATCATCCAAATTCTGTTGAATTTTGTGACAGAGGACACGCTGAACGTCTTCCTACGCGACCCCCAACAGACTGCCACCATTGTCGGTAGTTTGATCGCCGTATCAGGCGCGTTGTTAGGTACGTTTTTGCTACTGCGGGGCATGTCGCTGACCAGCGATGCCATCAGCCACACTGTTTTATTGGGAATCGTTGTCGCTTTTATACTCTTGACCTATCTATTTGGGCATCAGCCCGATTTATCCTCGGTCTGGCTGATTATCGGGGCAGCCGGGGCCGGCGTGGCCACGGTGGTATTGACCGAACTCATCTACCGGTCGGGGCTGGTCAAGCAGGATGCTGCGTTGGGCCTGGCCTTTCCGCTACTCTTTGCCCTGGCGATTATCATCATCTCCGGCTTCATCGATGACGTGCATCTGGACGAAGACGCGGTCATGGTCGGCGAAATTGGCGTCGCTTGGGCCAACACCAATAGCCACTGCCTGGCCAATTGCGAAACGGTCACGATCACTCCGCAGGATGCCCGGGCCGAAACGACCCGGCAATGCGTTAACTGCCGCGAGTTGGGTATCAGTCCCCGTGATGAGGGGGCCGAATTTACCGAAACCTGCGCCAACTGCGGTGACTACAGTCCGGCTCAAGCCTGGCAGGCCGGCCTGGTGGCCAATAAACCAACGCTGATCTTCTGGCCCCAATCCATCACCGTGATGGCGGTCATGACCCTGCTGACCGTCATCTTTGTCGGGCTGTTTTACAAAGAACTCAAACTTTCGACCTTTGACGCCGGTCTGGCCGCTGCCCTCGGCTTTCGGCCCACCCTGCTGAACTATGGCCTGATGGTTATGGTCAGCCTGGTGGCGGTCGGCGCTTTTGATGCGGTCGGCTCGATCTTGGTTATCGCCTTCTTCATCATTCCCCCCGCCGCGGCCTATCTGTTGACCGACCGCCTACCCCGAATGTTGCTCTACAGCTCGCTCATCGGCGCGGCCGGGGCCTATTTTGGCTACGATCTGGCTCGCGGCAATTTCCTGGGCCTCGTCCAGGTCGATGACGTTCTGGCCGGGTTGAACCGCCTCTTTGGTCTGGGTCTGCTAGAAACGTGGGACTCTTCGATCTCGGCCTCGATGGTGCTGATGATCTTCTTCTTTTTCCTGGTCGCCTGGATTTTCTCGCCCAAATATGGCCTGCTCTCCACCCTGATCCGGCGCAGCAATCAACGCCGGCGCTTTGACGACCAGGTGGTGCTGGGCCACGTTTATCACCATCAGGGGCGGCCCGAGGAGCGGGAGGAGTTAGCCGCCTCGACGCTCTACCGTCACTTTCGCTGGTCGCCGGGCAAGATGAAGCGGGTTCTGACCCGGCTGCGGGCGCT
>CAZWZZ010000606.1:0-4572 GCA_964638395.1 uncultured Caldilineaceae bacterium | reverse complement strand
TCAAGCCCATAGGCCACCAGGATCAAATAGGCCGGGAGGGTGTATAAAATGTAGCGGGTGGCGTAAAACGTACCCCGATAGATCAGGAAGAAGTAAATGGCCAGAATGGGCAGGAGCAGCCAACCCAGCAGCAGCAACAGAGCATTTCGATGGGGCTGCGGCCGGCGAAGCAGGCTGAGGAGGGCCGCCAGGAAAAACGTCGTGTAGAGCAACAGCGCTCCCGGTCGGTGGGTGGCCAGGGGGCTGATGAGGCGGTCGATGATGAACGTCCGTTCCAGAGGCGGGCCGCTACCGCGATTGGGCTTTTCGGCAGCGGGTTGGATCACCTGGCTTGGGGCCTGGAGGGCCCCGGCCAGGCCAAAGCTGACGTTGTAGAGGGGCTTGAAGCGGCCACTGACCAGCAGCGCGACCAGCAGCAGCAGACAGCAGAGAGCAAAAGCGCCCGTATTGAGCCACATCCGGGGTCGGCGCAGGTGGGCCAATTGGTGCGCGGCCACAAAGAGAGCGGTGGGCAGCAGCATAAACAGGGCAAAGTAGTGGCTCAAGAGGCTGCCCACCAGCCCGACCCAAACCAAACCCCAGTAGCGGCTATGCCCGGTGGCGTAGACCTGCCACAGCCCCAGATAGCCGACCAGGGTCAGCATCGTCAGCAGGGCGTAGGGGCGCACCTCCTGGCTATACTGCACGGCAAAGGCGGCCGGCGTCAGCAGCGCCGCGGCCAGCAGCCCCACCCGCCGCCCCGTCCGCCCTTTGAAGAGCCGCCGGGCCAGGGCGTAGATCAGCGGCACGGCCAGCGTCCCAAAGCACAGCGCCGGCCAGCGCACCCAAAACTCACTCCGGCCCAGCCCTAGCCAGCCGTGGAGCAATAGATAATCGAGGGGCATAGCCGCGTGCAGACTCAACTGGGAGCCAATCTCCAGCAGCGGTCCCTGGGCGATGTCCACCTGGAGCAGTTCGTCATACCACAGACTGCGCCGCCCCAGTTGGTGCAGCCGCAGCCCAAAGGCCAGCAGGGTCAGCAAGAGGGGGAGGCGGGATGAGGCCAGATGTTTCGTTGATTTCATATGTTTATAGCGCCCATTCGTTGGCCCGGGCGACCATCGTGACTGTAGTTCAAAATTTCGGAATGGTCAAACGAAACTGAAACACACACCAATCTTGTCTCGGTCCCTCGACATGGGTAAAATAATAGTAGATATGGGATGGTTCATATCCCCAAGAAATTTGGTTGACAACTTCGTAAAACGTAAAGCGCAAAACGTAATGATTTTGACAAAATAACCGCTTACGTTTCACGTTTTGCGTTTTACGGGGTAACGTGGCTCAACCTGGCGGGTAAAAAAGTGCCAACTTGTTCTGAACCGTCCCGTAGATATTTCCAGTATCACTTGTATCACTTGGACTCGAACTACTGACCACAAACACGAGGTAGCCCATGTTGATTCCCCTCATTCTTCTTCTTGGTCTGTTGACTATTGCTCTGCTGGGCCTGGGCGTATGGTTTATCCTGGCCGACCGGGCCAAAAACAGCGCCGCATCTGACCATTTCTGGCCCTCAGCCCACCCTTCATTCCAATCGACACCCCAACCGACACCCCAACCGACATTCCAATCCCAGCCCCCCACCGGCGAGCGTCCCTCGGCGGACATGCCGCTGACCTGGTCCGGCATCGGCTGTGTACTCACCTTTGGGCTGGCCTGGAGTGGCTTTGTGTTGTTTTTTGTGGTGGTGATGACCTATACCTTCCTCGCCGATTGGCAAGCGTATACCCTGCTGCGGGATACGGGCCAGGTGGTGGATGGCGTCATCCTCGACCGGCGCATCGACTACGGCTCGGCGGACGATGATGACGATTACTACCTCACCTATAGATACACTGCCCCGCTGCCGCAGGGCGACTCGCAGAGTTTCACCGAGGAGGCGTCGGTCAGCCGCAGTACCTACGACGCTTTCCCCCCGGAGCGCCCGGTCAAAGTGCTGTACGCCCCGGCTGACCCGGCTGTTTCCGAATTGGAGCCGGAGTTTGGCTCCCCATTTTGGCCGTTTGCCTTTTTCGCCTGCTTCATCAGTCTGTTTGTTATCATCGGGGTGGGCATGCTCACCTGGGGGTTGAACAACAGTCGTAAAGTGTTGCTCCTCAATGCCAGGGGGCAGATGACGCAGGGCACACTCACGCATCGGTGGATCGATACCGACTCCGACGGGGATGACACCTACTGTATCGCCTACCGTTTCGAGGTTCCGCTGGCCGGCAGCGGCCCCGTCCTCAAAGGGGAACAGAACCCCAAAGCCTACAACAGCCTCAACGTCGGCGACCCGGTGTCGGTTCGCTATCTACCCAACAACCCCACGGTGTGTCGGTTGGAGTTGTAGGTTCTGTTGACGTTTCTACTTGGTTGGCCCAAAAACGCATCCTGAGTAGGCGATACAATGTCACATTCTTATGTTGAGTCTTTTGCCCCCCAAGCCCCGCCTTTCCCTACCCCCGCACGGCGATTTCATCGCCGTGCGGGCAAGGTGGGCTGAGTCGAGGTCGGATTGATAGAACATTTGTCTAATGTGACATTGTCGAACTAATCACTCATTAGCCCGCACGACCCCCTCCCGCCAGGCGAACACGGCGGCCTGGGTGCGGTCGGCCAGGTGGAGCTTGCCCAGGATGTTGCTGACGTGGCTCTTGACTGTCTTCTCGCTGATGACCAGCGCCTCGGCGATGTCGGCGTTGTTCATGCCGTCGGCGATGAGGCGCAAAACCTGCAACTCCCGGTCGCTCAACTCGGTGAAGGCGTTGGGCGTGTCGGAGCGAGCGCCGTGTAGCTCTTGCACCACCCGGGCGGCGACGCGGGGATGCAGCACGGCTTCGCCACCGGCTGCTTTCCGCACGGCCTCGGCCAACTCCTCCGGCTCGGCATCTTTGAGGAGGTAGGAAAGCGCCCCGGCCCGGATGGCCGGGAAGATATATTCATCCTGATGGTAAGAGGTGAGGACGATGACCTGGGTGCGGGGGCTAATCTGTTTGACCTGGCGGGTGGCCTCGACGCCGTCCATCTCCGGCATGACCAGATCCATCAGCACCACATCCGGGGCAAACTCCTCCACCAGGCGCAACGCCCCTGCGCCCGACTCGCTCTCCCCAACCACGCTCAGGTCGGGCTGGGTCTCCAAAAAGGCCCGTACCCCCCGGCGCACCACTTTGTGATCGTCAACGATTAACACGGTAATTTGTTTTGACATTGTTTTTGCCTCTCATTCTATGTTTGCCACTTCCGCCACCACCTGCGTCCCGCCCCCCGGCCGGCTCTCCACGGCCAGACAGCCACCGAGCGCGGCCATGCGCTCTCGCATGCTGTGCAGACCGACCCCTTTGCCGTTGGACCGGGCGGCCTCGAAGCCCCGGCCATTGTCGCGGATGGTCAACCGGAGGCCCTTGTTCTCCCAGATCAGGTCGATCTCCGTGGCGGTGGCCTGGCTGTGGCGGGCGATATTGGTCAGGGCTTCCTGGGCCACGCGGAAGAAGGTTTGCTCGACGGGCAGGGGCAGGGGCCGCTCCCCCCGAACGCGGACCTCGGCGGGGATGTGGCTGCGGCGGGACCAGTCGGCGGCGTAATCCTGCAACGCCCCGGCTAGCCCTTGACCGGCCAGAGCCGCCGGGCGCAACTCTTTGATGAGGCCGGTCAGCTCCTGTTGGGCCTGGCGCACCAGTTGCTCCGCTTCGAGGATGTGTTCCTTGGCGGCGGCGGGGTTTTGGTCGATGAGGGCCTTGGCCGCGCCGACCTGCATCGCCGTGGCGAAGACCTGCTGCTTGACTGAGTCGTGCAGGTCGCGGGCCAGACGGTTCCGCTCTTCGAGGGTGGCCAGCCCGTGCCGGGTCTGGAGCAAGTTTTGTAGTTGAATAGCCATATGATTGAAGTGGCGGGCCAGGTGGCCCAGTTCATCCTCGGAGGTGTCGGGGGCCAGGACATCGAAGTTGCCCTGGCTCCAAGCGGCGGCGGCAGTGTCCAACATCTTCAGGCGGCGGGTCAGGTTGCGGGAGATGAAGAAACCAAAGAAAATTCCGGCAATTAACCCGACGACCAACATCCCCCCGGCCACGGGCAGCACCAGCCGTTGGAAAGCGTTCTGTAGATATTCGCCGGCCTCGATAGGCAGTGAGGAGCGGACGAATATGGCCCCGACCACCTGCTCCGCTTCGTCAAAAATAGGGGCTGTCGCCACGAGATACCCCGCTTCGTCCCGGATTGAAATGTGGCTCGGCTCGGTCTCGCCCCGCAGGGCCGCCTCGAAGCCGCCACGCATAACCGGGGAGAGGTGATCTCGGAAATCGCTCCCCGCCGGGGCTAATGTTTCGGGGTAGGTGGTTAGCGTCCGCCCCTCGGCATCGACCAGGCCCACCATCGACACCCGCCCAAATTGGCCGGGGATGAGGTCGCTCTCATCCCCGCTCTCGGCGGCCCGCTCTCTGGGGATGTAAACGACCATATTGCCGGCGGTAATGACCTCGTCGAGCCATGCGTTCAGGCCGGCTCGGTCGGGCGGGGTTGGCTCGAAGTAGGGTTCTAAATGATAGGTGG
>CAZWZZ010000605.1:1259-4577 GCA_964638395.1 uncultured Caldilineaceae bacterium | reverse complement strand
CCCCCCCCCCCCCCCCCCCCCCCCCCCCCCCCCCCCCCCCCCCCCCCCCCCACCGGCACCGTCCGGCTCCCGGTCGGCGTTAGGGTGACGGTCGGGGTCAACGTGGGGGTCGGTGTCGGCGGCGGGGTGGTCACCGGCGTGCGGAGATCGATGCGCTCCGGCGGATTATCGACCAGGACCCGCACCTGGGCCGTGCCGTAGCCGCCGGTTTTGTCGAAAACCACCAGCCGCAAGGTATAGGGGCCGTTTTCCAGTTGGGTGGTGTCAAACGTGCCCAGCAGGTCGTTATCCCGCAACTGCTCAGTCGGAACCTGGATAGCCTCGAACGCCTTCGGTTTGGTTCCCTGACCCAACTCCAGATGATAAAAATCAAGATCACGGGCCACCGCCGACCCCTCCAGAGCCACCAGGCCCCGGATGCTGACGTTATCCTGGGGGTAGCTGATGCGGGCGATGATGTCTGCCGAAGGGCAGAGGCGCGTTGGGGGCTGGTCGATGCCTTGCTCAATGGCCCAGGCGCGGGCCTCCGGCGGCAGCACGAAATAGGGGCGGGCCTCGACGTTGCCCCGGCAAAATTCGTTGGCCCGCAGCCCGGTGTTCAGGTCGATTTCCACCCATTGGTGCAAATCTTCTTCCGGGCCGGGGGGCGGCTGCTCCTCAAAGAAGATTTCCATCCGCCGCTCCGGGCACAACTCGCCGGGCCGGGTTCCGGAATCGGCACAGATTTCCATCTCCACAATCGTTCTGGGGCGTCGAAAATCGTGGGGGGGGCGGTCGGCGTGGGCCTGGGTCATAAAGTCGTGCCAGATAGGGGCCGCCCCGGTGATGCCGCCGACATCGAGCATCGCTTCGTTATCGGCATTGCCCACCCAAACGCCGGTCACCAGGTCGGGTGTGTAGCCGATGGTCCAGTTATCGCGGAAATCGTTGGTGGTTCCGGTCTTGGCAGCGGCGGGCCGGTCGAGGTGGAGCGGGCTGTCCAGGCCGAAGGCGGGGCGACGGGCCTCGTTGTCGGCCAGGATGTGGGTCAGCAGGTAGGCGTGTTCGGGCCGCACGACCTGCCGGGGCGTGGGCCGAAACGGCTCGATCTCCCGGCCAAAACTGTCGGTGATCTTGGCGATGGTCGTCGGCTTGACCAGCCGGCCGCCGTTGGCCAGGGCTTGATAGGCCCCGGTCATCTCCAACAGGGAGACCTCGCCGCTGCCCAGGGTCAGGGAGAGACCGTAATAATCCTCGGTCAGGGTGGTGATGCCCAACCGGGCCGCCGTCTCCTTGAGCGTGCCGATGCCGACCGCTTCCAGAGCCTTGACTGCCGGAATGTTGTAGGAGTTGGCCAGAGCCGTCCGCAGCGTGACCGGCCCGTGAAATTGATGATCGACGTTCGTCGGACGATAAACCCGTTCGGCGTCGGGATACTCAACCGGCACATCCATCAGCAGCGTGCTGGGTGTCCAATCGAGCCGCTCGAACGTGGCCAGATAAGTTAGCGGCTTGATCGTCGAGCCGGGCTGACGGGGGCTGGCCACCATATTAACCTGACCGTCGATCCCCTCGCTGCGAAAATCGGCGCTGCCGACCAGGGCCAGAATGTGACCGCTGCCGGCGTCGAGCGTGACCAGCGCCCCATTGCTGACGTTCTGCCCGGCCAGGGCCTTGACCTGTTTCTCGACAGCCGCTTCGGCGATAGATTGCAACTGGGGGTCGAGGGTGGTGTGGACCCGCAGACCGACCTGATAGATGTAATCGGGCGGCACGCTCCGCTCCAACTCCTGGCGAACGAGGGTCACGAAGTGGGGCGCTTCGAGCGGGAAGCGTAGCTCGCGGAAGGTCAGGGGAGCGACGGCGGCCTCGTCCGCCTCAACTGGGGTTAGATAACCGGCCTCGACCATCAGGTTGAGAACGTCGCGCTGTCGCGCTTTAGCCCGCTCCGGATTGACGTAAGGATCGTGTAGAGCCGGGGATTGGGGCAACCCGGCCAGCAGCGACGCCTCCGGCAGAGTCAGGTCGTGGGCCGATTTATCGAAATAGGTCTGGGCCGCCGCTTCGATGCCGTAGGCCAGGTTACCGTAATAAATTTGGTTGAAGTAAATCTCTAAAATCTGATCCTTCGTGTAGCGACGGCTTATCTCCACCGCTAAAACCGCCTCTCTCAGCTTGCGGGCGAAGCTCTTTTCGCTACGCTCCTCCGGCGTCAGAAAGACGTTGCGGGCCAGTTGTTGGGTGATGGTGCTGCCCCCGGAGACAATTTGCCGTTCGGTCAGATTGCTATAGGTGGCCCGCACGATGGCGATGGGATCGACACCGACGTTGAGGTAAAAAAAGCGATCCTCGGTCGCCAGAGTGGCCTCGATCAGGTGGGGTGAAATCTGTTTGAGGGTGACGTTGGTCCGTCGCCCGCCGGTCGGGTCGATGATCTCCCACAGGACGTTGCCCTGATTATCCAAAATCTGGGTCGTCTCGAACTTGAGGGAGCGGGCCGGCAAATCCTCCGCCGCCGGCAACTGGCCCGCAATCCAGAAGTAGGTGATGAGGCTACCCCCAAAGAGCAACGCTCCCAGACAGAGGATGGCCATACTCACCCAGGCTACTCGCCGCAGCAGCCCCAGCCACCAGGATTGGGTCGCAGCGGATGGTTGGGGCGTCCTGCTTGGCGTCGGCTGCGTTAGGGCCGGACGGCGAGCCTTCCGCGTCGGTTGGCGGCTCAGGGGACGCATATTGATGGTGTCACCGGCCCTCGCCCCCCCTCGGTCCCCCCCACCGGGGGGAAGGAGTTCGTCCCTCCCCCTAGCAGGGGGAGGTTGGGAGGGGGTAGAGACGCCGGTAGATTTGGGCGGTTGGTCGGTGGAGAGAGGGGTGTCTTGGGAAGCCCTCGCCCCCCCTCGGTCCCCCCCACCGGGGGGAAGGAGTTCGCCCCTCCCCCTAGCAGGGGGAGGTTGGGAGGGAGTAGAATCGCCGGTGGCATCAACAGGCTCCGACGGCACGGTATTGTCCCCAGGCTCCGTTTGTTCGAGCCGTTCGATCAAGCGGCGTAAATTCGATTTACGGGGTAGTTTCTTCCGTTGTTGGCTCATCTAATCGTGTTTGGGCTTCCTGTCGCCAGTAATCGTCGCCGATCTCCAGCACTTTGTTCCAATCGGCGCGGGCCAGGCTCGCCTCGCCGAGTTCCTGGTAAGCCACGCCGCGAGCGAAGTAGGCACTTGGTTCGTTGGGAGCCAGGTGGATGGCTTCATTATAATCCTCGACAGCGCGGGCGTACTCCCCCAGATCGGCGTAGGCGTTGCCCCGGTTGTAATAGGGCCAATGGAGCGGGTCGTGGCC
>CAZWZZ010000605.1:0-1159 GCA_964638395.1 uncultured Caldilineaceae bacterium | reverse complement strand
GCCGGGCGATAATCCCGCTGGACGTAATACACAAAGCCCCGGTTGAAGTACGCCTCACCCAGCGGCTCGTAATTCAGCTCGATAGCTTTCGTGTAGTCATTGACTGTCTGTTCATAATCCCGACGAGTGTAAGAATTTTGAGCGCGGTTGAAATAAGCAACGGCATCATCAAGAGGTGGGGCGGCGGCGCTGTTGTCGGCTGTGGGTGAGGGGTCGGTAGACACGACCAGCGTCGGCGTCGGCGTCGGTTCGAGGGTCACGGTATCGGACAGTACCTCTGCCGGGCCGGTCACCACCAGCTCAAGCGACCGTTGGAACAGTTGGTCGCCGTGGCCGACGGTCAGATGCACCTGATAGCCGCCGGGCGTGTCTGGGGCTTCATAGACGATGCAGCAAGTGCCCTGGCCCTGCGTAATCAGGCCGCCGGTCGTACTCCACTGATACGTCAGCGGCGTTTCGTCCCCCAGCACCTTGATGATGCTGACGGTGATCTCCGCCGTTTCGTTGGCAGGCAACTCGGTGCGGCTGGCCGTCAAGTCACTCACTTCCTGAATGACGACCGGCGTCGGCGGGGGAGCCGGCGGCGCGGGCGTCGGCAGCAGCGTGTTGCAGTTGATAAAGATCAACCCCAACACCACCGTCGCGGCGATCCAGATAGTTTGAGGAGGACGTTGTGTTTTCATAGTTGGCTATATTTTGACATAAGCTGACCGATTTTGTCAATGGTGAGGAAGTATTATCTTACGCTTACTCTATTGTAAGCCTACGCTCCGAAAACCTTGACCCTAACGAGTTGCAAATTCGGCGATGAAGTGGCCCATCATCTCGATGCCCCGCAGGTAGTCGTCGCGGCGGATGTTTTCGTTGGGCGCGTGGAGATTGGCCCTGGCGTAGGAGCTGCCAAAGCTGACCAGCGGCGTGCCGTGAGCGATGGCCACGGGCCAGACGGGGCCGGTTCCCGGCGCGAGGGGGTAGATGACCGGCTCCTGATCGGGGTAGGTTTGGTGGGCGGCGGCGATAGCGGCCCGGACGATGGGCGCGTTGGGGTCACTCTTGCCGGGATGTTCACCCCCCCAGCGGTCGATGCGGACATCCTCGAAGCCATGCTTGTCCAGATGGCGGCGCAAAAGATCGACGGTGATGTGGGGCGTCAGATTAG
>CAZWZZ010000604.1:0-4587 GCA_964638395.1 uncultured Caldilineaceae bacterium | reverse complement strand
TGAGTAAATCGAGGTACGAGATTGTATCGAAGGGTGTGATTGCGGTCTACTGATACTGGGTCAATCCGAAGCGAAATGTGCGGCCACCCCCCGTTGAGCTTATTGTTGAAGCAGCGTTTTACGATCCAGTGGGCTACCAGACTTAAATTGTAAAATCTGTTGAGGTAATGGTATAATGAGATTACTTATGTTCGGAACAAATGTTCGGTAGCGATGGTGCAAAGTGAACGGACCTATTCAGTCAACCCAACCGACGGCCCGGGAGTTTCTTGAGGCTGTCTATACTGGCTTAGATTACCAAGACGGCGCTCTATTTGAGACCGTTGGTCCATCCGAGGTTAGCACTGTCGAGGCTGAGGAATGGCTGGAAAAAGGGAACTGGCTTGAGTTGGGAGAGAAGATTAATGCGGAGAAGATCTTCTTTGTCAGAAATGATCCGGTCATTGTTTTCCGCGCTTTTGATACACCGCCGAGCGATGCCGAAATATTGACCGCGTTTCGGAAAACGTGGTGTATGACCCGCTCTCAATATCTGTATCTGGCCTTGCCCGGCGAGTTGCGGGTTTATGGCCTCCGACAATCTCCCCCCCAATCCTTGGAAGACCCCACCCAACAACTAACCTACGAAACCATCAACAGGCTTGCCGATGTCTCCGTTAAACTGAGCGATTACCGGCGCGAACAACTGGAAGCCGGTTACTTTCCCGATGACAGACTTTTTGGCAAAGCGGATGAACAGGCCGATAAACGCTTAATCAACGACCTGAAAGAGGTTCGCAAGCAATTAAGAGCGATCAATAACCTCAAACTGGAATTTACCCACGCTCTGATTGGTCGCTCTATTTTCATTCGCTATTTGGAAGATAGAAATGTTTTGCTTCCGGCCTATTTTGAGCGAGTGGTGGCCAAACACGGGCGACAGGATTGGTTGGCCCTGTTAGAGGAAAAGCCGCCCCAGCGTCTCTTTCAGGATGAAAAGTGGCAGGAGCGACGCTACTATAAGGTGTTGCAAGACAAGGATTTTACCTACGCCCTGTTTGAGCAGTTAGCCGAAGATTTTAACGGCGATTTATTCCCCAAGAATGATGAGGAAAAACAAGCAGTAACAGACGATCATCTTGAGAAATTGCGCCTGTTTCTACTGGGAGATACCGACCCTCAACAACCTACCCTCTGGTTATGGGCCTATGATTTTGAAATTATTCCCATTGAACTGATTAGCAGCATCTATGAGGAATTTTACAAAAATCAGCAGGATGACCCCGGGACGCACTACACGCCGAGCGTTCTGGTGGAGTTTGTGCTGTCACAACTGCTGCCCCTCTCCTATTTAGAGAGCAATCTCGCCGTTCAAATTTTGGACCCGGCCTGCGGTTCCGGCATTTTTCTGGTTGAGGCTTATCGTCGCCTGGTGCGATATAGGATTAAAAAGAAAGGTCAGCCTCTCGACTCGGTCGAGTTACGGGAGATTTTGCGGGATCAAATTCGGGGCATAGAACTGAAGAGCAACGCCGCCTACGTGGCCGCTTTCAGCCTCTATTTAGCCCTACTCCATTACCAAAACCCCAGCGATATTTTAGCCCAGATTGAATTTCCCCAGCTCGATGACAAACCCCTGCCCCATTTAATTTACAAGGCCGATCAGGTGGGCCAACCGAATTACTACGCCGTGTTATTTAATTGCAATGCTTTTGCGTTGACCGCAGCGGAGCGAACGCAGTTACAAGAAGTGTTGGAGGCTCACCCTACTCGAACAACGCTCAAAAGGTTTCTGGATACTGTCGGAGATTTACCTATTGAGGCCAACTCTGTGGATGTGATTGTGGGGAATCCGCCGTGGGGATTTGTCAGGAAAAATAAAGCCACACCAGAAATTGTAGAAGCTCAGGACATTGCTAAAGAGTGGTGTAAAAGATTTGCCTGGTCTATCGGTGACAATGAACAATCGCAGGCATTTATTGCCCGTTCTTTTGGATTGTTGGCAGACAATGGGGTCTGTGGTTTATTAGTGTCAACCGGTGTTTTTTGGAAAGGTCATCCCAATAGTCAAAAATTTCGCCAACGTTGGTTACAGCAATGTACCGTCAAGTCAGTTATCAATTTTGCCCATGTGCGACATATTTTTTTTGAGCAAGCAATTTCACCCTTTACAGTGGTGTATTATCAGTTTCAAAATGCTTCACCCAATCATTATATCCAATATTGGAGCGCAAAACGAACAGAGATTATTGAAGACAAGCCACGGGTTATTTTGCACTTAAGCGACTTTAAACATATCCGACAGGCAGAAATACAGAATTATGAATGGTTATGGAAAACATATTGGTGGGGTAATCACAGGGATGCCAATTTAATTAATATTCTCAAACTTGAACAAACTCTTGAAGAAATTTCATTGAAAAATGTTTGGGAGATTGGTGGGGGATATACTCCTGGTTCAGTAATATCTAGCAGTCGTCGTGTATTCAACTTGGATGAGCGATTTTTTAGTCGTCTAAATAAAGAAGATATTCCCATAGAAATTGTTAGAAAACTTAGAGCATTAAAACATCAAGAATTCAAAAAAGACGAAGACCTCTTAAAAAATTTACAGAAAATCATTGGAGAAAGTGCTACAGATCTACATAAACAAATTATTTTTGAGTGTGCTGAAGATCATTTGAGCAATTACAGAGAATTACCTGTTCAGCGGTTCGAACGCTACGGAATTGTTGATGATACCGATTTAGTTGAAGTCCCTGAAAAAGTTCATCGTGATGGGATATTTAAGTTGTTCAAAGGTTGGAGATTATTGGTTGCTCAAGGTATCAAAGTTGAAAATGTCAATGGGCAAATTCTAGCCCGGCTAGATGAGCTAACCTTTTGTTTTCGTAATTCTGTTTATGCGATAAAATTAAACGATGCACAACCCTGGCAACGTCAAATCTTACTTGGTATTCTATGGTCGTCATTTGCGAGATACTACCTATTTATGACAACGTCTTTTTTTGGCATATGGCGCGATAAAATTTTGTTAGACGAATTAAAGCAACTACCCGTTAGGTTTCCTGATAACACTGAATTACGTGAGATTATCGTCCAAATTGTTGATGAACTACAAACTAGAGGTAATTCTAAAACGTCCTTATTTACAACCGTCTCTCAACCCGATAATATTATTGAACCAATTGATAAATTGCTTGATCGGTTAGACGATGCAATATTTACACTATATGGATTAAACCACGCAGAACGCGATCTAGTATTAGACTTATGTAAAACGGGTTTGGAATTTTGTTATCGCCACAGCAACAGCGACGCCGTTAAACGCTTGGAACCGTACCCCCAGGCCAAACAAGGCTTCATTACCGATTTGCCCCAACAGCGAGAGGTCGAACAAGGCTTACAAGGCTATCTCTACGCCTTTTTAGATATGTGGCAAAGTTACCTCGAAGCGGATGGTGTGTTTCGGTGGCGGGTGGTTCGCCCTCATAATGACCCGATGATCGCCGTGGTCTTTACCACCCAATCTAAAAATGATGATTTGCCCCCACTCCAAGATGATAAAGTGTTGTGGGCCGATCTCAAACGAATCGCCGAGTCATCACGCTGGCAGATTAACCCTCGTATTTATATTGATGGTCTGGTACGTTTGGTAACTGACGATGGAATTATCATCATCAAGCGAAATGAGCGCCGGCTGTGGACCCGCAGCCAGGCTCGTGAAGATGCCGAAGCGACGTTCGTCCAGGCCATGCACTTGCAAGAAAATCAACCGGAACTTGAATGAAGCACTTAAAGCCCTTAAGACGTACAGAAGAAGAACGGATTCTTCAAGCGATTGCTAACGGATTGGCTATTTTACGGAGCGAACAAGGGTTAGGTTTGATTGATGAGGAAATCAGGGGACAAGACAATCGCAAAATTGAAGACAGAGTCAGCCGAGCTTTATGCCGCTGTTTGGAGCAAGCTCAACATGATCTAAAGCGGAGGGGGCAAGGATTAATGGGAACGTTATTTTGGCAACTCCCCATCCAACCAAACCCCAATGTATCTTACGAAAAACATGAAGAAAACATCCCTGATTTTTCTTGGCAGATTATTGATGTCGCATATAACAAAGAACAGTCACAACTTCCCCTGAATTTCTACTTTCACATTGAATGTAAGCGGTTGGGTAGCCCGACCAGCTCTAGCTGGAAATTAAATCCGAACTATGTTAACCACGGTATCCTTCGCTTCGTCGCAGAAAGCCACCGCTACGGCCAACACGCTCAGTCCGGGGCTATGATAGGCTATCTGGAAGATATGACCTGCGATGCGATTCATCAAGAGGTCAATGCCACGCTTGAGGCCGTCAGACAAACCCTGTCGCCCCCCTCAAAAATCTCC
Organism: uncultured Caldilineaceae bacterium; assembly: GCA_964638395.1. Classification (GTDB taxonomy): domain Bacteria; phylum Chloroflexota; class Anaerolineae; order 4572-78; family J111; genus CAZWZZ01. The sequence goes on along the minus strand of CAZWZZ010000604.1, from coordinate 216 downwards.
CCGTTATCATTATCCCCCGACGGCTGGCAGGACAACGCCACCAGCCGCCTCACTCACCAGTTGGAACGTTCATTCCCCAAATCCCCCTTCACCCTCTGGCATTTCTGGTTAGATCTACGAGGTTGTTATCCTCGCACCCACAAAAAAACAGCCTGACCAGGTTAACGCAGAGCAGTGGAACGAGGAAAGGGGGGAAACGCTGGCGCGTTCCGGCTT
>CAZWZZ010000603.1:0-4588 GCA_964638395.1 uncultured Caldilineaceae bacterium | reverse complement strand
ACTTTCGCTGGTCGCCGGGCAAGATGAAGCGGGTTCTGACCCGGCTGCGGGCGCTCAATCTGGTCCGAATCGAGACCGACACCGTTCGCCTGACCCCACGGGGCGAGGATCGGGTCCAGCGTTTTCGACAGACGCAGTTGGCTGGTGAGGCGGGGGGGAAGTAGACGGCTACGGCGCTTCACAAAAGTTGGGGTTGATGCTACAATCAGTAGACCGCAGTATCCTGAGTAAACCGAAGAATGAGGTTGTATCGAAGGGTACAATTGCGGTCTACTGACAATCTCCCCCAAACCTGTAGACAGGAGAGCAAGGGATGACTCACTCACTCTTTCCGGGAATGGACCCTTATTTGGAGGCACCGGGCATTTGGCCGGATGTTCACGAAAGTTTGATGAACATCTTTCGAGAACAGCTAAACGACCATTTAGTGCCGAAATATGTGGCAGAGTTGAACACCCAAATCGTCATTGACCGCATTCTGGATGATGTAGAGACGCGGCGTGGGGCACTGCCGGATGTCTCCGTGACCCAACCCGCCCCCTCACCGACCGAGGCGGGGGCAGCAGTAGCGATCCCTTCCGCACCGGTTCGATTGACCATCCCGATGCCCATACCGACGCGCCTGGTCAGCGTTTACATCCGGCTGCGGGAGAATGAACGGCTGGTAGCCGTCATCGAGTTGCTGTCGCCGATTAACAAACGGCCCGGCGATGGTCGGCGGGAGTATCTGGAAAAGCGAGCCACATTCCTGGAGACGGGCGTGCATCTGATTGAGATCGACCTGCTGCGTAAAGGCCCACGCATGCCGCTGGAGGGAGAGTTGCCCCCGTGTGATTATCTAGCCGTAGTTAGCAGTGCCGACCAGCGCCCGGCCTGCGATGTCTGGCCCATTCGTCTGCGCCAGCCGCTGCCGACATTGCCCATCCCTCTTCTCAAACCGGATCCGGCGGTACCGCTCGATATGGGGCAGGCCCTACGGACGGCCTACCGCCGGGCGCGTTACGACCTGCGGATCGACTACACCTCGGCAGCCACACCGCCGCTTTCGCCGGAGGATGCGGCCTGGGCTAAAACATTGCTCAGTTCTCCCCCAGAACATTAAGATTTTCAAAAGGAGCAACAGATGCCTTCACCCTTTCCGGGGATGGACCCCTATTTGGAAACGACCAACCGGTGGCGCAACGTTCATAATAATTTAGCCACGGAAATTCAGGCCCAACTGGCCCCGCTACTGCGGCCCCGTTACTATGCCGATCAGGAGCCTCGATTTTTTTACAATACCGGCTTGGACGTTGCCACGCATCGCACGGGATTGCCGGATGTCAGCGTTCTGGAAACGCCCCTTCCGGCCCCAATCGCTACCCCAGAGGGTGAGGTGGCGATTGCGCCCGCACCGCTTGAGTTGTTGATTACCACAGAGCAGCCGGAAAAGCTGAATACGGTCGTCATCCGTACTGTAGAGGGGGATGAGTTGGTAACCGCTATCGAACTGCTCTCCTCTGTCAACAAGCGACCGGGCCACGCTGCCTATCACGCTTACCACCGGAAACGCCGGGCACTTCTGGAGTCGGCGGCCCATTTATTGGAGATCGATTTGCTGCGGGCCGGTGAACGCCCGCCACTGGCCGAGCCTCTGCCGGAAGCCCCCTATTTTATCATCCTCAGCCGGGCCGAACGTCGCCCCGTAGCCGAAATTTGGCCCCTCACCCTGCCGGAGCCGATCCCGATTGTGCCCGTGCCCCTGCTGCCGCCCGATGCTGATTTGCCTCTGGATTTGGGTCAGGCCCTCGCCACCATCTATGATCGCTCCGGCTACGACCTGCGGATCGACTACACCCAGCCACCACCCCCGCCGCCCCTCTCAGCAGAAGAGATTACTTGGCTGAATGAGCATTTGCACAAGGCCGGCTTGCGGCGTGACTAGCCGTTGCCCAATGGTCGAATTTTCGTCTAAAGCTACAGATCATAACCGTGGTAAGCCGCCCCCAGCAAAGCCGCGTCCCGGTTGAGGATGACATGAACGGGAGCGTTCTTGAGGAAGTTGGAGAAGCGGCCCTTATGGGCAAAAATCTCCATAAAGCGGCCATCTCCCAACAGGGGCAAAATACGGGGCGGCATGCCGCCGCCCAGATAGACGCCGCCGGAGGCAAAGACCTTCAGGGCCATATTGCCCGCTTCGGTGGCCAGAATCGAGATGAACATATCGAGGGTCTTAACGCAAATCTCGGCGGCATTTTCGGCATCCTGAGCATTGTTGACGATGATCGGCGTGCGATCCGTGGCCATCGCTAACTCTTTAGTCAACCAGGCCGGTTCCTCGGCGTGGCCGCTATCTTTCAAGAAGTCGTAGATATTGGGCAGCCCCATCCCGGAGCAGACCCGCTCGTAGCTGACGTGGTCGTAGCGACGCAGCAAATAGTCCAACATCTCCAATTCCAGGGCGTTGGTCGGCCCAAAATCGACGTGCCCCCCTTCCGAGGCCCGCGCCCGGTAGTGGCGGCCATCCCAGGTCAGGTACGCCTCGCCCAAACCGGTTCCCGGCGCGACCACGGCCATCGTGCCTTCTTCGACAGCTTTTCCGACGTTGAGGGTGTATAAATCGGACGCGCCGAGAAAAGGCACGGCGCTGGCTACGGCCACCAGGTCATTCAGCAGCTCGACCGAGGACACGTTGATCGCTTCGGCTAACTGCTTCTCGTTCATCGTCCAGGGTAAATTGGTAATCGCGGCCTCCCCTTTCGACACCGGCCCGGCCACCCCAAAGCTGGCGTGGCTGATTTGCTCCCGCTGATCGACTGTGGCCAGAAATTTATTGACCAACGCCTCCAGACTGGGAAAATCTTTGCTGGGCAGTGTCGTCTCGACCAGCATCTCTCCGTTTTGAAGCGCCTCCGCCGAGGCAAAGATGGCCAAATGTGTCTTGGTTCCCCCCAAATCACCTGCAAGTAACATTGTCGCCTCCCAATGACATAGGCAACTCCAAGAAAATAATCATCCAAAATCCGTAAAGCGTAAAACGTAACCGCTTTGAGCGATAAGCGGGCTTTACGTTTCCCGTTTTACGTTTTATATGGCTCCCATTTGATGGCTAAAATCTTGGAGATGTCTTGAACTTGTTATTTATGTTAAACGTTTAAGTCGCTTCCATTCTATTATAAACCCCTTTTATTTCCAAATCAGGTGTGACAACACTACAACAAATGGGCGAAATCAGCGAATTATCTGGTCATCAAGAGAAACGTAGGCTAATCATATGTAGCCCAATCAAAAAATGGGCGCTGTCTGTGGAGACAGCGCCCATTCGGGGTTCAAGGTTTAGGGACGATCTAATACCCAATCAAGGGCACGGCCTCCAACTTCCGCAGGTTGACCGAGCCGTTGTTATGTTCGCGCAGGCTCAAGATTTCGTAGACCGGTTCGGAGCGGCTCTGTCCTTTGAGGTGAACATCGCCCAGGCTGCGGACTTCGACATAATCCTGCACCAGATCGTAGGTTTCCTGGCTGATGAGGATTTGGCCGCCCTGGGCATTCTCTTGCAGTCGTTTGACCTTGTTGACCGAGTCGCCGATGACGGTGTAGTTCATCATCTGCGGAGTGCCGATGTTGCCGACCACGGCCTCGCCGACGCCGACGCCCACGCCAAAGTAGAGTCGATGCTCTGCGGGCAGATAGTTATGGAGCTTCTTGACGGCTTGACAGAGATTCCAGGCCGCTTTGATGGCCCGCAGGGGGTGATTGCTCTGGCTGAGGGGGGCGTTGAAAAAGGCCATAACCGCATCCCCCATAAATTTGTCGAGCGTGCCTTGCTGGGCCAACACAGCATCGGCGGCCACCCGCATATATTGGTTGAGCAGTTCGACCAGCACCTCCGGCGAGGTTTTCGCGCTAAAGCTGCTAAAGCCCCGCACATCGGCAAAGAGAACGGTAATGGACCGGCGCGTCCCGCCCAACTCCACTTTGCTAGGCTGAGTCAAGACCTGTTCGACCACTGTCGGGGCTACGTACCGCTCAAACATACCCCGAATTTGGTTCTTCTCCCGCTCTTTGGTCAGGTGCAGTTGGTGCATCAGTTCCAAATTATGCAGGGCGATGGCCGCATAGTCGGCCAACATCCGCAGCAGCTTCTGGTCGTGATCGGTGAACTCGACACCCTCTTGCTTCTGGATGCCCAGTTTGCCCACCACCTTTTTGCCCACTTTGAGGGGGACGATGGTTACGCCGTCGATCTCTTTGTGAATCAAACCGTTACTATTGCGGGCCATGACCCGTAATTCGTCGGTTGAGTGGCGCTCGCGGGGGAGCTTGCCACTCCGGCGCCGCTGTTTCTTAACCCGTTTACGCAGATCGCCCGTGTAGGGATCGATGACAAACAGGGTGCAGGCATCACTTTTAGTCATAAACAGGACGGCATCGACGATGCGCTCCAAGATGACGTCCGGCTCTTTGAGGGCGGTGATCGACTTGCCGACGTTGTAGAGAGCGTTCAATTCGTGCAACCGCTGCTCCAACTCCTGATTGGCCTCGACCACGCGGTAGGTCAGGGCCTCTTTCTCCCGCTGGAGATGATTGACCGACAGGGCATTTTCTA
>CAZWZZ010000602.1:0-4588 GCA_964638395.1 uncultured Caldilineaceae bacterium | reverse complement strand
CAATATCGTCCGGGGGAATGGTCTGTTCCAGGCTGAGGCCTTGCAGCATCGGTTTTATGACCCGCTGCACCCGCGCCTCTTGCAGCTTATCAACCAACTGATCGAGATGGGTCTCCCGCCGCAGGATCAGCCGCTCTTTGGCCTCGGTCATCATCGCGGCGGTAATCGGGCGGCTACGCTCTCGGCCGGCCTCCATATCAAAGCAGACCTCATAGCCCAGGGCATTGACCAACCAGGGCTGGCCCTGCGTCAAGCGCCACACCTCCGGCAGCACCCCCTCGGCGAAGGGTTGGCCCGTTTCCTCGGTGTGTTGCTCATACAGACGACTCACCTCAGCCTGATCGAAATTGCCCAGCCGCAGCGACTTGGCCTTGACGTTGAAGGCGCTGCCCCCGGTGATGATCTCCTGCTGGCGGCTGGAGTGGATGCGATAATCCCGCACATCCCGCACCCCGCACAAGACGATGCTCTGCGGAAAAGCAGCCGGACGCTTGGTATACCCGGCTCGCAGTTGCCGCAAGACTGAAATCAGGCTGTCCCCAATCAGACTGTCGATCTCGTCGATTAGCAGCACCAGCGGTTTCTGGCTTTGCTCACTCCATTGGGTCAAGATTTGGTTGAGGGCTTGGCCCCCCCCATACTCTTGCAATATCCGTAGCCAGACCTGCTCTGGAAAATCATCCCGAAGGCTGGTGCGGGCCTGGGAAACCAACTCTCCCAAGATCGTCCGCATCGCTTGGTTGACATCTTCCCGGAGGGCTTGGGCCGCTTCGACATTGATGTAGAGGGCCTGATAGTCGTCCTGCTGATTGAGATACGTCATCAAAGCCAGCAAGGCCGACGTTTTGCCCGTTTGCCGGGGGGCGTGCAGGACGAAATATTTCTCCTGAGCAATCAGCATCATAATGTCAGACAGGTTAAACCGTTCTAGCGGCGTTAAACAGTAATGCTTCTCACATTGAACCGGCCCGGCGGTGTTGAAAAAACGCATCAGTCACTCCTTCGTCCTTCATTGTCGTAATCTACCCCTGATTGTAACACCCTTGGCGAGGCAGACCAAATAACCTCGCCGGGTTGGCATAACCGCTCCCTATAACCGACGGCATCGGGGGATCAAGGGAATTCCACCCCGTAGACATCCGGGGCGAACGCTTCGACGACCGCCCAACCTGGCCTTTGAGCCAGCCACGCTCAGGGAGGGCTGCGGTTAGAGCGACGATGTCGAGGGGGGTGAGGGGTGTTGTCACGCCGCTTTCTTCTTATCCGCCACATCCGCCAACGCCGAGGTGATGACCTCCTCCGTCACCCCGTGCTGGCGTAAACTTTCGATCAATTCCATCAGCGCCGTATCCTCCGCCAGCCTGGCCAAATCAGCCCGCAAGCCCTGTCCAATGTAGGCTCGAATCAGGGGTTGGTAGCCGGAAAACCCAAGCCGGGGGGCGACCAGCTTCAAATCCTCCAATATATCCTCCGGTATCCGCAGGCTGATCATCGTTTTAGGCCGATCTTTTTGGAGCCGCGCTCTTAATTTACTGTTCTTCATAGTTTTTGGAGATTGCTTGAGGCTTTTCGACGGTCCCATTCAAAGTGGATGCCATGAAGCGTGTATTCGATGTTCATCGCCCTCAATTATACTCAATTGTATATACAAGGTCAATACAAATAGATTTCACTGGTCACGACGCCGGAGCATTGGCGCGAGGTGGGCTAATGCTCGACGCCCGGCCCAACCTGGCCGTTGAGCAAGCCACGCTCAGGGAGGGCTGCGGTTAGGGCGACGATGTCGAGGGGGGTGAGGGGTGTCATGCCAATCTATCTAACTCCGCTTGCAGCCGCTCAAGCTCCGCCTCTATGTTCTCTATTTCTATCAAGAGTGCGGGATCGGCGGAAAGCCCCAAGGTACCTTCCTTCTCCTTGAGTTTCTGCCGTCGTCTCTTATTGGCATCAATGAGCATTTGTAAATCTGCCGCTTCGGACTGGCCTGACCCCGCTGACGGTCGGCTGATGTCATCCAGCAAGGCCCGGACATTGACCATTTCATAGCTGAGGTCACACTCGACCTCGCGGCGACCGACGGCCAACCGGCGGCGTAAACTTTCAAAGTCGTAAAAATGAGGCGTCTGGCTATCTTGGCAGAGGGAACAGTGGCAGGGCACTAATTTACTGACCTTGAGGCGGGCGTAGGTGGCGTGAATTTCATCCAGTTCCTTGACGATGTGGATCATTAAATCCCGTTTATAGCGACCGGCAATCCGCACGGTGATCTCCCGCCGGTCGTAATATTCAATCACTTCAGCCCGGGTACTATCTTTGTCACCCATGATCCCACCTTTGAAGAGGATGATCCCACTCCGCCAGACGTGGGATTGAGTTTCGATGTAGGGATGCATGACCACGATAAAGCGGGTCATAATCCCTTTAGGCATAAATTTATACTCGTACCGCAACAGCAGGTTGTTGGCCTCATTCCAGTCATAGCCGGGTTGATTTTTGGTCAGCAACTGGGGAGCGATATACCAGCCGGGTTGGTGGGGTAAAGGGTAACACAACTTGAATTTCGTCATCAGTTGTAACAGTTCGGCCTGTTTGGCCGCGTACTTCTCCTCCGCCCAGATTAGGGCCAGATCGTCCTGGCTAAACTGCCCCAGATTTTTCTTGACTCCCTCGTTATCCAGCACCCGGTAGACGGCATCCGTGCCCCAGGTAGGTTTGAGAATAACCGTCTGCTTTAAGAGCAGATCATCCTGAAAGTGGAGGCAAACCCCCAGATCGTGCAGATAGCCGCTGAATTGGTCCTGGTCTGCCATTCGTTCTAATCCATTGTCTCGACAGAGGGTGCGATACTCAGCCAGGCTGATATAATCCTGATCGCTCGCTTCCAGCGCCTCCCGCACCCGGAACCAGGTTTTGGGAATTTTGTCCCCGACGTGGGGCAAGCTGCTGAGATGATGCTTGAGGTGGCGTAAGATGTCATCCAGTCCCCGATTGGTTTTGAGATTGGTGGGCAGGGTCTCTTTGAGATTATCAAATCGCCCTCGCAACTCCCGGATATTGATCTCCACCGAGCGATCATCCTTTTCATTCTGTACGATCAACAGAGGGCTATTGTCACTGAGCAATTCGACCACGTTGAGCCAGTAGTAGAGGTCGGTATGCTCTTTGCGATTGTCGGCGACCAAAACATAGAGGGAGCGCTTGGTCAGAAAGAATTGGTGGGTGGCGTGGTAAATCTCCTGACCGCCAAAGTCCCAGATATTGACTTGAAATTCCTGCTCTGGAGTGTGGGGAAAGTGCCAGGGGACAATATCAATGCCCTCGGTGGTGGCTTGATTGGCAAGCAACTCATAGCTGGGGTCGATTATCTTCTGGGCCAGCGATGTTTTGCCTGCCTCTCCTTCACCAACAATCAACAATTTGGCTTCGTACAAATACGCCATCCCTTCTCGTGCGAGCTGCTGGAAGAATAAGAGGATCGATTTAGTACCGTTTCTAGCAATTTCCAAAGGGGGGATCTCTAAAGGGTTTTTACCGAGGTCAAGCCAGGTCAGGTTAGTTAGTTGGCCAATTCCTGGTGGTAACTCGTTTAGATGGTTGTCATCAATGTGAAGCCTGGTCAGATTGGTTAACTGGTTGATTTCTGGAGGCAGAACAATCAGCCTATTAGAACTAAGGTTGAGTTTGATTAAGTTAGTCAACTGGCTAATTTCCAGAGGTAACTCCCTCAAATTATTAACACTGAGGTCAAGTGTGATCAGGTTAGCTAACTGACCAATTTTTGATGGCAGTTCGCTCAAGTTATTTTGGCGAACATCAAGCCAGGTTAGGTCGGTTAGTTGACCGACTTCGGGGGGTAATTCCCTCAGATTATTAACACTGAGATATAGCTCGGACAGGTTGGTCAGTTGACCGATTTCGGGGGGCAGACTCGTCAAGTAGTTGGCACGAAAATCAAGCCTGATCAGGTTGGTCAGTTGACCGATTTCCGGGGATAGATACCTCAGGTTATTATAACTGAGGGAAAGATAGGCCAGATTGGTTAACTGGCTAAGTTCGAGAGGTAGTTCCCTGAGGCTGTTGAAACTAAGATGAAGCTCTATCAAATTGGTCAACTGACTGATTTCTGGTGGTAGTTCCTTTAATTCATTGCCATTAAGGATAAGTACTGTCAGATTAGTCAGTTGGCTGATTTCCGCTGGTAGTTGACTCAGACTACTGGAACTGAGGTCAAGTTCGGTCGTTCCGTTTTTAACCGCTTCTTCAATGATTTGAAGTAGTTCTTTTTTGTCCATCAGGGATTTCGCATCTAACGGGTCATAATTAAAAGTTACCTTCCCATTCTACCACACCTTGACAGGCGGGGCGAGTCAAAAAAGCCAGCCCTCACATCATCCCCACCCCATTCGCCCGGTTAATCGCACGCAGGCGATTATTCGTCCCCAACGCAGAACCACAAAAAAAGCCCTCCCTCCGATGACTCGGAAAGAGGGCGTTCTGTTTTTAGGCTGTTCCAGGAGATGGATTAGTCAAACTGCACTTTTCTTAAACGTAAAGCGCGAAACGTAAGACCGACTTATAAGACAAACACATT
>CAZWZZ010000601.1:0-4601 GCA_964638395.1 uncultured Caldilineaceae bacterium | reverse complement strand
TTTTAGCTCTAGCCAAGTCCGTGACTTGGCGATTCTGGGCCGGAAACGCCAGTCAGTGCGGAGCCTCCCTGTGGGACGGACTGGCTTTGCGCTATCCACGACGGTGTGCAGTGCTACCATTACGTTTTAGGGCGTTCCGAATTTGGATGCAGTGCGTTTAAGTATATCATAGCCCCGAACTAAAATGAAGCGGTAGATTTAAATCAAAAACGCACTGCCAACGGCAGTGCGTTTTTGAAATTTCTTTGAAACTTTCTTTGAGACTTCGTCGTGTCAACAGAACGACACTCAATAATGGGTCGAGCCATCGGGCATAATTGCGCCCCAAAACTTGACCTCATCTAAAATGGTGCCTTCCAAATTGGCATCCCGCAGATTAGCGTTCCGTAAATCGGCACCGGTCAGGTCGGCCCCGCGCAGACTGGCCCCTTCCAAATCTGCGCCCCGGAGGTCGCTCTCTTGTAGATTGGCCCAGGCCAAATCGGCTTCCCGTAGAATGGCCCGGCTCAAATTAGCGCCGCTAAGGTCGGCCCCAACCAGCCATAAGGGGCCGTGGGCCAGATTGAGCAGTTGGTAAAGTTCTTTCTGTGTAAATTCCATAGATGTTGTTAATCCGTCATTTAAGAAATGAGAATCATCGACTGCCTCGCTGCATTTCTTTTTTGCGGGGCAAACTCATCACCGTCCCTTTCAGGCCGAAGCGGGCTTCGGGCCGCCACGGTTCATCCGTCGTGTGGCGCTGGAGCAGGTCCAGATGCATGACCCGGAAGATGAATTGGGGTTCGAACGATTTCAAGCTGTTTTTGACGCTTTCGACTGCCGTCGCATCGGCCAGCCGCCCAAAGACGATGTGGGGCCGGTAGGGATGCTTCTGTTCAGCCAGCGGGCTGAGGGGACCGTTCAGCAAATGGTCGTGCAAGGTGATAAACTCGGCATGACCGGCGATAATGGGCAAGGTCAAGAGATACCGTTTGCGGCGGTAGACATCCCACCCGGCCAGCGACACTTTGATGGGCGCTTGATGTTCCCCAATTTCGGTTAAATGTTCGTGTAGCACTTGTTTGGCCCCGGTAAAGTCGAACGGTTTCAGGATGGTGATGTGGGGGGGGATGAAGTTAACCAGCGGATCATATTTTTGCCGGTAAGGAGCCAGCGCCGTAACCAGATTATCGGGAATAGCGGCGGTAATCGTATACATAGTTCATCTCCTCACGTACAGGTTTTAGGCTGTCCCAAGATTTAAATCATTCAGGCCAAAATTCCGCATCGACCACAGACTAAGGCGTGTCACGGGGGAGGAACCCACCCCTGTGAAATCGCGTAGGCCAGTGAGAGGGCCAGGCTGTTGGTCAACATGTGCATCAAAATCGCGGGCCAGATAGAGCCGGATAGTTGGTACAAAAAGGCAAAGATAACCCCTAAGATAAAAATTGGCAAAATCGAGGTCAGGATGATGTGAGCCAGGGCAAACAGAAAGGCGCTACCGACCAGCCCCACCCGCCAATCCCAACGGCGGCTCAACCCCGGAAAAACAAATCCCCGGAAGACGATTTCCTCAACCAGCGGGGCCACGATGACGCCTCCAAAAAACAACAACCCCGGCAACGAACTCCCCTCGAAAAGACGCTCGATGTCGGGCTGAATCTGTAGATCGAATAGGGCTAAAATAGCGCCATACACCATATTGGCCAGAAAAAATAGCAGCATCAGACCACAGCCCATCCCCACAGCAGTGGGCCGAAACCGGCGCAGTCCCAAATCGCCCCAACTGGCCCCATATTTGTGGATGGTGAAATACCAGACCGGAATGAGCAGCAGCGCGGTTCCAAAAACGACCACGAGACTGGGGTCGATGGGGTTGTCCAGGCGGCGAACAAATTCGCTGACCAGGGCCAACAGGAGGATGAGACCCAGCGACATCAGCAACCCCCAACCCACATCGCCGGCCGTCCAGGGAACGGTCGGCGGGGCCGGTATCCTAAAGTTTTGGTTAGAGGGATGGGTATCATTCATGGGTGGTAGCGTTTGGAAACTTTTCACCAGGAAATAGTACCATGTTTTGGAGGGCGTGAAAAGTTAATGTCCTATTTTAGCTGACCGTCCTCGCTTAAATCACGCTCAACAGCCACCATAAAGCCAAGCCTGTCGTCTGGCTACGCCCCACAAAGATGCCCAACAACAGGGCCACGATGACCAACAGAGTGATAATGACCACCGCCATACAGCCGATGACCATCCAGATGGGCCGGTTGTTCGTTTGGTCTGAGGTGGGCGCTAAACTGCTCAGAGAGAGGGGCGGTGGGGCAGACTGCTTGATTTCTTTGGCCTCCGGCGGGCGGGTGGTGAATAGAAACATCGTGTCACCAAAGGTCAGACGATCTTGGTCTTTGAGACGGGTTGGTTGAGAGATACGGACGCCGTTGATGTAGGTTCCGTTGGCGCTACCCTGGTCGAGGAGCAGGTAGGTCGTCTCTACCGGCGTCAGGGTGGCGTGATGGCGGGAAACCTTCTGATCCGAAACCACGACGGCATTATGTTTCTCGCGCCCCAACCGCACTTCTCCTTTGAGCGGAAACGTGTGGCTCAGCCGGTCTTCAACCAGCAAGGTTAGGTAGCCCCGGATCAGCGTATCTTGAACCGTTGCGGAGGCTTCGTCGTGATCTTCCTCAATAAATCGTACCACCGGCTATACCCTCTTCGACCCCTGGGGGAGTTTTGAGCGGCTCTATTATAACACGATTGGTTATGGAAATCTATTTTGGCTACTTCGTTTCTTCTGCGCCGGTTCCGGGCTGGCTTCCCGGTAGGGGCCGGTTGCCTCGCGCACGATCAATTCGCAAGAAACCGTTCGATCTTGGACCGGTTTGCCCGCGAGCAGATCGAGAACTATCTCCATCGCCAATTCACCCAACAGCGAGCGGGATTGGCGGATTGTAGCAAAAGACGGCTGTCACCCCGGCTGCTTGCAACGGTTCAAGCGCGGTCCGTCAATTTTTTTTCGAGCATTAATCATAATTGGGTGAGCATTTTTGACTTTAAGAAAAATGTCCCCTATGATATAGGGCGGTGTACACTTGCTCTCTATTAATTCAACGATATAAGGAGTAAAGGAGTAAAATATGTTAGGACTTGAGGACAAAGTTGTTCTGGTAACAGGTGGTAACCACGGTATCGGTGCCGCTATCGTCGAGGTATTGGAAGGGTGGGGTGCGAAAGTAGCCTACAATTACCGTAGCGAACCTGGTCCCAAAGGTGCTTTGGGGGTCAAGGTTGACGTGACGGATACCGCTGGTATGGCCGAATTTGTAGACAAAGTCGAGAAGGAATTAGGCCCAATCTACGGGGTCGTGCCCAACGCCGGGGTTATCAAAGATAATCTTATCGTCAAGATGCCTGATGAAGATTGGCATTTCGTTCTGGATGTCAACTTGACCGGGGCCTATAACACAGTGAAAGCGGCCTTACCCAAAATGTATGAGCGTAATTCAGGGTCGGTTGTCTTCATCAGCTCTCTGGGCGGTCAGCGCGGGAACATCGGTCAGGCGAACTATGCCGCCTCGAAAGCCGGGATGATTGGTCTGTCTCAGACGATTGCCGGGGAAGCGGCTCGCTACGGTGTTCGTTGTAACGTGGTCGCGCCGGGCTATACCAAAACCGACATCATCAAAGGCATCCCCGAAAAGGTTGAGCAGGCGCTGCTGAAGCAAATTCCGATGCGCCGCTTTGCCGATCCGAAGGAGATGGCCTGGGTCGTGGGCTTCTTGCTCTCGCCGATTGCTTCTAGCTATATCACTGGCCAGGTCATCGGCGTGAATGGCGGGCAATACTTCTCATGACGTCATCTAACATTGTGGAGGTTTGGCTTCGCCTGATGAGCGACGCAATGCGAGGGACCGCCGATGCTCAACAAGCTGTGCGTATGCTGGGCGAGATGCCAACGACACCCGACCAATTGTCCCGTTGGATGACTCGCTTTATGCCCAACGCTGCCGGTTCAGCCAAACCGGAAGCAATGGAGGATTGGCTGGAGGATACGTGGCGGATGATGGGGGTTGTGCCCCGCTACCGTTATCTGGAACTGTTGGAACGGCACGAAATGCTTCGCAATCGCCTGGAAAAGGCGGAGCGAGAAATCGACAAGCTACGTCGAAACTTGCGCTCCGGCAACGTGCCGGAACAGGAAGCGCAAAAGGTGTTAGACCTGTGGGAGGGAATGTTGCAAGAAACGTTGAAAACTCAGTCATCCTGGTTGAAAACGTGGGCAGCAGACAAAGAAGCAGGACAAACTAAGGGGACTCAAGAAAGTACGGAGCAAGTGGAAACCACCCCAGAGGAAAAGACACCCGATGCCGATGACAAGAAGGACATCGGTTCATAATCGTCATTCCATCCCTGTCTACAGGGAGATTAAAATAGTGGTAAAGTTTTACTAGTCTTAAAGAGGAGGCTAATTGTATGGCTAAAAATAAATTCGGTCGAAGCGTTGCTATCGTAGGCGCGGGTATGAGCAAGTTCGGCGCATTTCCCGGCAAAGCAACCCGTGATTTATTCGTGGATGCGTTTACCGAAATGCGGTCTTCCGTCGATAAGGATTTCGATCC
>CAZWZZ010000600.1:0-4643 GCA_964638395.1 uncultured Caldilineaceae bacterium | reverse complement strand
CTCCGCCAGCGCTGCTTTGACCGGCTCCAACTGTCGCAATTCCTCCCGGCTGGCCCGCTGCACCTGCTCGCCGGTCAGCTTGATTTGCCCCAACGATACATATTTGAACTCAATCAAGACATCCAGAAGCTGATACTGCCGCTTATCGGGCCGCACCAGCATAATCAGATCGGCATACCGTCGTTGTAAGGCCGGCTCCGAGTCCATAATATACATAATATCATTGAACAACAGGGCCAGAAACAGGGTCTTAATCACCAACTCATTCGCCCCCTGATAATCCCGGTTGTCGAACACCTTGAACTGATGCTGCTCAATGAAATCGCACAGTGGCTCGATCTGCCCCCGCTGATACAACAACTTCGTCACCCGCCGGGCTTCGTCAATCTCAGGCCCGGTCGGCAATAACATCTCCTGAATGCGTTCGGCATACAAGCCCCGCACGACCAAATTGGGTATCTGGAAAATCGGTTCGCCATAGGGGGTGCGCTCGGTACTCAGGGTCAACACCCCAAAGTAGTAGAGGAGCGACACCAGGAAGCGGGTATCCTTCGTCTCCGCCAAGACATCGGCCACTCCAAAGCGGCGGGCCAACTGCTCGATGACCAGCGCTTGCTCCTGTTGCAGGGTCTCCCAGACCAGAGTCTCCCCCTGGGGCAGGTGGGAAATGTAAGCAATCTTGCCTCGATCCATAGCTAGATTTTCGTCCAATATATCTTCCGGGGGAAAGCAATCGTGTTGATAATATTTCAAGAAGTAGAAAACCAGGGTAGGGTTATAGATAAAATCTTGGGATCGAGGACTGAAACAGTAGCCGTTATAGAAAGTACGGAGCATAGCCAGCAGTTCGTTGGCTTTGGTCGTAGAATGTCCACACTGCTCGACGACCTGTTGTAAGATGGGAACGAGCTCCCCTTCCGAAAAGCCACACAAATCGTTGAATTCTGGTCTAAGATAGATATTCTCAGCGATATTGAAGCCGCTGGTCAGATCGCTCATAACCACCGGCGACACCCCAGTGATAAAAATGCGGTCGATGCCCTGTCCCTCAGTGCCCAACTTAATCGCTTTGAAGAGGGTTTTGAGCATGCCCTCCCCTTCGATTAACGCCTCATACCGTTGGCGGCTGCCCAATTTTTGGGCCATAAACAGTTCATTGGCGAAGTTATCATATTCATCAATCAACAAATACACGTCGTAGGGCGTTGTTTGCACGGCAGTCAGGGTTGAGGCCAGTGAACTGAGGGCATTATTGGGATTAAATTTGATTTCCTGAGACAACAATTTTCGATACCGTGTCGCAAAATCTCTTAACCCATCATTGAGATGGTCATGTAAGGCTTGCTGAATATCTGCCACACTGCCCAGCGTTTCAACGACGGAAAAATTCCATTTCAGGATCAAGTATTGGTTGTGTTTGTTCGTTGGATTCTGCCCAACGGCCAAATGACCGAATAGCTTCTCAAACTCAGCGGCCCGATTGACATCGTAGTAATTCCACAACGTCGAAAGCCACAAGCTCTTGCCAAACCGACGTGGACGCAGGAAAAGCAACGTTTTCCCCAGCTCCTCAACGAAGGGAATCCGGTCGGTGCGATCTATGTAAACATAATTATTGGTGATAATGTCATAAAAATCGGCATTACCGTAGGGAAATTTCATGGTTTTCCTCCGATCATTTGAAACCCAACCCAATCATAATGGTACGCTAATGTCATTAAGTTAGGAGCATCCCGAGTAGGTGAGCGTAGCGAAACCGTATCGAGGGGTGCGGGGTGGCTCCGAATCGTTGGATCAGCCGCACCCCTCGATACGCGCTCCACGCCGTTCCGCGCTACTCGGGCTGCTATATCACTTAACTTAATGACATTGAATGGTACGCTAACCGCTATTATACCACATCTCGTAAAACGAAAAACGTATTGGTTTTTAGACGTTTTTTGGACGCTGTGCGGACGGGCTGGCTCTATAATGCTGTCTGACTGTTGCAACAGGGCATTTACTCAAACTATCAAAAACATTCTTAACTTAAAGGAGATTGATTGTTATGAAGAAGAAGACTCAACGCACTCGCAAAGGTTTAGTGGTTAAAACCAATGTCAAGGCCGGGGCCGCCGCTGCGTCGGTTTTCCCCTTCGGCTTTGGTGAGTAGGCGATTCATCAATCACCCGGAAGCCACATCGGCGGTTGGGATGTCGCTTCCGGGTGATTATTCAGTAGACCTCGACGATGAAGCTCGGAGGAGGTCTGTGACCTCCGACCGCCGGTTGCAAACCGGCTTGGAGCATTTCGATTGCGGCCTACTGATTATTATTGACCTGACTGGCCTCAAGCTGTGATGCGGACGACCTCGATAGAGTTGACCACCCTGGCCTGGCCGGCTTCAAGATTGGCCGAGGCGACGGTAGTTCTGGGCCGTCGAGCGGGTCTGTTAACCGAACGCCCCGAACCGCCGGTCTGGGCCAAAAATTTGCCGCCGAGTGGGGCTGAAGATGGCGTCTGGCAGGTAGCGGTTACGGCAGCCCGGCTGGGGTTGGAGAGCGAACCGGTTCAGGCGTTCTACCCCGAAGTGGAACAAATGGTCCGGCAGGTCGGCCCGGCCATCCTCCGGTTGCCGGATGAGTCACGCTTTTTGCTTCTGCTCAAACAGACCTGGCGAGGGCTGGCGATTATTGGACCTGACCATACGGTGCATCACGTTTCTCCTGATGCGGTTCGAGCGGCTTTGTGTCACCCGGTCGAGGCTCCCTTGTGGGCCGACATCGACCGCATGTTAGAAGAGGCGGCGGTTGCCCCTGACCGTCGGCCCAAAGCCCGGCAAGCAATTTTGCGCCAACAGTTGCGTTCAACCCACATTGAGGGCTGTTGGTTGCTGCGCCTATCGCCGGGCAGCAATCTGTGGCAGCAGATGTGGCACGCTCGTTTGCTACGCCCCCTATCGACGTTGTTCGGGGCGCAAGTCATCCAACAACTGTTGCTGGTCGCCGCCTGGTGGGTTCTGGGCCGGAGCGTCCTACAAAACGACTTCAACTGGGCCTGGCTGTGGGCTTGGGGCCTGCTTCTGATGACGATTATTCCGTTCCAAACGTTGGAAAGTTTGGCGGAAGGGCTATTTACCACCAAAGCCTCGGCCCTGTTCAGGCAGCGTTTGCTCTACGGCCTGTTGCGCCTGACGCCGGAAGAGACCCGAAAGCAGGGGATGGGCCAATTTTTGGGGCGGGTGTTGGAGGTGGAGTCGCTGGAACTATTGGCCCTCAATGGAGGGCTGGCCACCTTAACCGCGCTGATTAGCCTGTTGACCGCGACCGTGGTCTTGAGCTTGGGGGCCGGGGGCTGGTTTCACGCCCTGCTGCTGGTCGGCTGGATCATCATTACCGGGCTGGTCAGTTGGGGCTATTTCCATCGCCACCGGGCCTGGAACAGGAACCATCGGCAGATGACCAATGAACTCGTCGAGCGGATGGTCGGTCACCGGACGCGCCTGGCCCAAGAGTCGCCGGGGCAGTGGCATCAAGAGGAGGATCTGGCCCTGGAGCGCTATCTGGCAAAAACCGGTCGGTTGGATGGAACCGGCCTCTGGTTGAGCAACGCTATTCCGCAGGGCTGGCTGGTGGTGGGTCTGGCCGGGTTACTGCCCCTGTTTTGGATCAACCCGCCCTCGGTGACGGCGTTGGCGATTACCATCGGCGGTTTGGCTCTGGCTTTTCAAGCCTTCACCCAACTGGTCACCGGCCTGGTCAGCCTGGTCGAGGCGATCACGGCCTGGCAACAGACCGCGCCCCTATTTCAGGCAGCCAGCCGCGCCGATGACACCCTTTTGCCGGAAACAACACCGCTCATTGACGCCGACCAGGAAAGAGCGACCGATCAGCGGCTTGTACCGCTGCTGGAAATTGACAATTTGATTTTTCGTTACTATCAGCGAGACCCGGCGTTAGATCGCTGTGATTTGCAGGTGTATGCGGGAGACCGGTTGTTGCTCGAAGGCCCGTCCGGGGGGGGCAAATCAACCCTGGCGGCGCTGTTGGCCGGTCTGCGGACGCCTGAGTCGGGCTTATTGTTGTGGCAGGGGTATGATTGGCAAACATTGGGCCGGGAAGTGTGGCGACAGCAGGTGGTCTTAGCCCCCCAATTTCATGAAAATCACGTCATTACCGGCACATTTGCCTTTAACTTGTTAATGGGGCGACGCTGGCCGCCAACGACTGATGATCTGGTTGAGGCCGAAGCGGTTTGCCGCGAACTGGGCCTGGGCGACCTGTTGGAGCGGATGCCGGCGGGAATGCTCCAGATGGTCGGCGATAGCGGCTGGCGACTGTCCCACGGGGAGCGGAGCCGGTTGTATATCGCTCGCGCCTTGTTGCAACAAAGTAAATTTATCATTCTGGATGAAAGTTTCGCCGCCCTCGATCCTGAGAACCTCTCCCTGGCTTTACCCTGTGTCTTCAAACGCGCCCCCACTTTGTTGGTTGTGGCACATCCATAGAAATGAGAATTAATTAACTTACCCAAAAGCGTTGTAATTGGTTATTAGTAATCGGTAATTGGGCCAACCCCTAATAACTAATTACCAATTACCAATCTAGCTACATATCACTTTGCCCCGACCCTCTGCGATTACCGGCCCCCGCTCGGCGATGAAC
>CAZWZZ010000599.1:0-4646 GCA_964638395.1 uncultured Caldilineaceae bacterium | reverse complement strand
CCGTCGCTATATCGCCAAATTTTTACGTTTTACGGCTGCTTGGCTCATCATTTCTGTAAGGGTCAACAACATTTTGTGCAACCTAAACACTACAACGGATGGAGAAAACAGCGGATTTCGGGCTTTTTCTATCCGTTTCTTTCCTAATCCGATGTAGTGTTGTTGTTCAAGATGTGTTTGCCCATTACACTTGGCTCATCATTTCTTGAAGATTAGTAGACCGCAATCGCATCCTGAGTAAACCGAGGAACGCGGTTGTATCGAAGCCGTGTCCTGAGTTTATCGAAGGGGGTGCTGCGGTCTACTGAAGATGCCTTACCGGTAGGAATGGCTATGTTTGGACGACAGCAATCACAACCGGCTGATAACGACCTATTGGGCGGGCGGTATCGGCTCCAGAAACAACTGGGCGAAGGCGGGGCCGGCATCATCTATCAGGCCACCGATGAACAACTGGGGCGCGTGGTGGCCATCAAGCTGCTGATGTCCGGGGCGGCCATGTCCGCCGACAAACAGGCCCGCTTTCGCAGCGAGGCCCGCTCGGTGGCCCGCCTCAACCACCCCAACATCGTTACCCTCTTCGACTACATCGACACCGAAAGCCAACCCTATCTGGTCCTGGAATATATTCCGGGCCAGGATTTATGGGCCTTGGATAACAGCTACAGCCCCAACCTGATGCCCTTTGAGGTGTCGCTGCCGATCATTGACGGGATTTTGGCCGCGCTGGAGTATTCCCACCGGCACGACGTTATTCACCGGGACCTCAAGCCGGAAAATGTGATGATTACGCCGGAAATGCAGGTCAAGGTCATGGATTTTGGCCTGGCCCGCATCAAAGGGCAATCCCGGCTGACGCAAGAGGGGTTGGTGGCCGGCACGGCCTCCTATCTGGCCCCGGAATTGGCTCTGGGCGAAGCGGGCGACCATCGGGTTGATCTGTACGCCGCCGGGGTGATTATGTATGAGTTGGTCAGCGGGCGGCGTCCCTTCTCCGGCGATGATCCCCTGGCCGTCATTTCCCAACACATCCACGCTCCGGTTGTGCCCCCCCAGCGCTACAACCCCAACATCCCCGACGATCTCCAGCAGATTATCAGCACGTTGTTGGCCAAACAGCCTGATGATCGGTATGACAGCGCCGCCGACGTGCGCCGTGACCTGACCCCCATCCAGCGCCGCCTGGAAGGGGATGGCCCCGCCGTTGAGCGGGACGGGAGCGGACGACGGGTCAGCGAAGCCTACGCTCTGGAGAACACCACCACCCACCAGGTTCTCCTCGACCGCATCGCCCGGGGCAAAATGGTGGGCCGCGAAACCGAGGTGGAAGACCTGAAATATCGGTGGGATATGGCCCGCATGGGCCAGCCGGACGCCGAGCCGCTGGTTCTCATCTCCGGCGAGGCCGGTATCGGCAAGACGCGCCTGCTGCGGGAGTTTCAGGTTTATGCTAATCTGCGGGACGGTTTTCTTTTGGAAGGTACGGCCCGCGAGCGGGATGCGGGTACGCCCTACGCCCTCTTCACCAGCGTCCTGCGGAGCTACGTCCGTGAACAGCCGGCCGACGTGTTGCGCCGCCAGACCCCCGGCTTCATCGCCGGCGAGGTGGTCAAGCTGGCCCCGGCCCTGGCCGAAAAGTTGGGCTACATCGCCCCCAACCCACCCCTGGAGCCGGAAGCGGAGCGGGCACGCCTCCTGGAGCAAATCAGCGGCTTTATTTTGAATATCGCCGCCCAACAGCCAACCCTGCTGCTGCTGGATGATCTCCATTTTGCCGACCCCGGCAGTCTGAGCATTTTGGAGACGCTGCTGCGGCGGGCCATCAGCGGCTCGCTGTTGGTGGTCGGGGCTTACCGGGATGTGGCCCTCAGCTACAC
The DNA here is from genome assembly GCA_964638395.1 of uncultured Caldilineaceae bacterium. Classification (GTDB taxonomy): domain Bacteria; phylum Chloroflexota; class Anaerolineae; order 4572-78; family J111; genus CAZWZZ01. The sequence goes on along the minus strand of CAZWZZ010000599.1, from coordinate 2,769 downwards.
CCACCCGGTCAACCATCTGATTGCTATGGCCAACACCGGCGATCTCATCCACGAGCTGCCCCTGCGCCGCCTGTCCCGCGATGGGGTCGAGCAACTGCTCCTGGCCCTGTTGGGGGATAGCGTCAGCGAGGAGTTCGCTGATTCTATTTACCGGGCCACCGAAGGCAACCCCCTCTTCGTGGAGGAGGTTATCAAGGGGTTGGCCGTCGATGGTCAGATTCGGCTGCGGGATGGTCACTGGGAGCAGCGGGATACCGGGCGGCTGAATGTGCCCGGCAGCATCAAATCGGTGCTGGGCGGGCGGCTGGAGCGGGTCAAAAAGGCCACCCGCGAACTGCTGCAACTGGCCGCCGTCATTGGCCGCAGCTTCCCGGTCGAACTGCTGGCCGAGGCCGGCTCCCACGATGATGAAACCATCCAGTGGGCCATCGAAGAGGCCCTCCGTTTTCAACTGATCGAAGTCGAAAAAATCATCGACCAACCGGTGCGGCTGGACAGCACCGGCTACATCGGCATCGAGTACCAATTCCAGCACGCCCTCATCCGGGAGACCCTGTATGACGAGATGCGCCCCCTGCGGCGACGGCAACTGCACCGGCGGGTGGCGGCGGCCACGGAGTCGCTGGTCACGCAAGGGGGGCTGACCCTGAAACCGGCGGTACTGGCTTACCATTTGATTGAAGCGGCCCAGGAGGAGCAGGCCGTGCCCTATCTGCGCCAGGCCGGGCAGGCTGCCTACGCGGTCTATGCCAACACCGAAGCTGTCGATTATTTCAGCCAGGCCCGCGAAATTCTGGAAGATGTGGCTATTGAGCTATCGGGCTGGGAGCTGGATGATAATTTAGGGGAACAGTTCGAGTTGCTCAATGATGAGCGGACGATTCTCAATTTGATGGGGAACGCCGAGCGGGAACTGCTGGCTCTGGAGCGGTTGCAAAATTTGGCCGAGGAGTTGGATGATAAGCAGCGTTGGGTGGAGGTCATGGTCCGGTTGGCGGCCTACTATTGGCAGGTGGGCAAGCTGAACCAGGCCGAAGAGATCACCCGCCGGGCGTTGAACATCGCCCAGACCCACGATGATATGCCGGGGGCGCTGATCTGTTTCGAGCAAATCGCTCGCATCTTCTGGACCCGGCGCAAAGCCGATAGCCTGGAGTTTGCCACCACTGCCCTCTCCCTGGCCAGAGAGTTGGGGGATCGCCAGCGGGAGGGGCGGCTGACGGAGCTAATCGGCCACATTTACACCGACACCCTCAACGATGTCGAGCGGGGGGCGCTCTATTATAAACAAGCCCTGAAGATTTGCCGGGAGACGGGCAACCGCTTCGAGGAGGCCTGGACGCTGTGGGGTATGGGCGGGCTGGCCATGCTGGTCGATGATTTCACCGGCGCGCTGGAGCGGTACGGCCAGGCCAAACAGATTTCCGAGGCCATCGGGGCCAATTTGCAGGTCGGCTGGGATGTCTACCGGATGGGGGACGCCCATTATAATCTGGGCAATTATGACCAGGCCCTGGCTAATTATGAAGAGGCCCAACGCATCTTCGACGCCTCCCACCACATTCGGGGCAAGATTTACGTCCTGATTTCGCTGGGGCTGCTCTACTCCATACGGGGGGCCAATGAGGAGGCCCTGACCTACCTGGAGCAATCCAAACGGCAGGCCGAAGAGCGGCGGGACGTGGTGCTGATGTTACGCAGCTATCAAGCCCTCTCCGCCTGTTACCGGGCCTCCGGGCAGCGGGAGGATGTGGTCAACGCCATCCGCCTGGCCAACCACGTCATTAAGCTGGCCACGCAGGGGGATCATTTCGAGCATGAGCTGCTCGGCTACTATCTGCGGGGGGCCGGCTTCTTCAAGTTGCGTGATTACAAGCAGGCCGCCGATAGCTCCAGCCAGGCCATCAACCATCTGGCCCAACTGTCCCACCTCCATTCGCCCCAGATTTCCGTGGCCGAGATTTATTACCAACACAGCCGCATTATGCGAACGACGGGGCAAACCGCCGCCGCCCAGGAATATCTGGAAAAAGCCTACACCGAGACGATGCGGAAAGCCAACTTCATCGTTGATGATGAACCCTACCAAAATTTCTTGGACAACGTGCCCCTCAACCGGGCCATCCTCAATGAGATGGGCAGCCAATGAGTGAGGGTAATCGTATGGGTCGAGAAGGGATCGGAACCGACGTGGACGTACAAACAGCCCCAACCAAAGAGGCCCTGCTAAGTGAGCTTCAAACTGAACGCCAAAAGCTGCTGAAAATTTTAGACGGCGTACCGGAAGATGACCTGGAAATAGCCGGGCCGGCGGGCGGCTGGAGCGGCATGGACATCCTGGCTCACATCACCGCCTGGGATGGGGAGGCCCTGCGGCGGCTGGCCTTCGCCACCGGTGAGTCAGCCCGGCGGCCCCACGATTTGGAGGATACGGCCTATTGGCAACGCTGGAATGAGGAGCAGGTGGCCTTGAAGCGAATGCTCGGCCCGAAAGGGGTCAAGGTCGATATGGCCGGGACCTGGGTCCGGCTGCTGGCCACCATCGAAGGGTTACACCCGCTCGATTATGCCCGTTGGCAGGAGGTCGGCACGGGGATACGACCGGGGCACGATGCCGAACACGCCGAACAACTGCGGGCCTGGCGCGAGCATTGGGAGCAATCGCTGCCCTGGTGGCGGCGGGTCAAGCGGCGGCTGTTAGGGTAAATACCCTGCTCAATCATTGTCGATAATCATCACCTCGGCCTGGGGAACTGGGATGCGGGCCGG
>CAZWZZ010000598.1:1589-4670 GCA_964638395.1 uncultured Caldilineaceae bacterium | reverse complement strand
ACGAGTGACCGTAAAAATTTACAGGCGGCCAAGTCTACCGCATCGATGCGGTGGAGTTGGTCAGAGAATAAGATTGTTAGCGGGCGGCGTTGGAAGACATTTCGACTTTTGATAGTATTTGTTTTAACTGCTTTCGCCACTCCTTGGTATTTCAAATTGTCGTAAATTTAATTTGTGGTAAACTGTCTATGCTCAAAGAATTATCCCCCAATTGTCAAATATCTCATCGGGAGTGATATATAATATTATGCGACCACAGCTTGTAATTCAGGGAGTGAGTATTGTTCTCCGTGGGCAGTTCAATCCCGCAATGTTTCATCCAGCGTGGTTTGCTGCTCAGAATTTAATACGGCAACAGGAAGCTGAGGCAGCAGAAATTAAGATTATTCACCCAGATGCGGCGATTTTTGATGTAGAATGGTTACAGATACGTATAACACGTGACAGGTTTCAAGCTTCTAGTGTTCAAGAGGCATATTACGAAGCACTTCGGGATGTGGTGATTGGTGTATTTACAGTCCTTAATCAAACACCTTTGAAGGGGTTAGGGATAAATCGAGATTTTCATTATGGGCTTGAGGCAGAGAAAAATTGGCATGCGGTTGGTGATCGCCTAGCTCCAAAGCAAGACTGGGACGGAATACTCGATAGTCCCGGCATGAAAAATCTAAGTATGCAGGGATTACGTCCTGACAACTATCTTGGTTATGTTTTGGTTAGAGTTCAGCCATCTGAACAAGCTAACTTTGGAATCTACGTTGAAGTAAATGATCATTACGAGTTAATTTTAGATCCAGAAATTTCGACCAGTACAAATAATGCGGTCACCATCTTAGCTGATAATTGGAAAGACTCTATGAAACGAGGACTCGACATTGCCACAAAAATAGTTGGATTTGGAGATTTAAGCGGATGATTACAGTCTCAGCTGATAGTATGCCCACAAAAAAAAGTTTGGACGATGTCACCTTTAGTGTTGCCAGTGAAATTAATGAAGAAAAATGGCAAAGTATTACAGGTATAGAACATCTTACAAAACCTAATTTTGCCAATGCTAATCAAACCCAGATAGATCACTTTAACGGTGAATCTTATACACTTGACATAAGTTTGGGTCAATTTCTAATAGCACCACCACTTTTTCGTCAAGCACGAGAGTATTTTCATGTAAGACAAAAGTGGGAAGGATACGTAATAGAGGTTGGTCAAGATACCTTTCTAGCCAGACTTGCCCCAATTGTGGGAGAAGGTTCAGATCTTGAGGCTGAGATATATCTTGAGGATGTAGAACTACCAGATCGAACTTTAGTAAAACCCGGATCTGTTTTTTACTGGAGTATCGGATATTTTGTTAAACCATCTGGCAATAGATGCCGGGCTTCGCTTATCCGATTTCGACGCTTACCTCCTTGGACTAAAGACAAACTGGAAACTGCTCGTGCCAATGCAGAAAAGTTAATGAGCCTTCTGGATGAAGGATAGCCAATTCCCTCCCCCTGCACAAGATGAACTGGAAGTGTCTATTTTTGGGCCTGGATACGGAGAGGCCATACTTCTTCACATTGGTGATGGAAAGTGGTTTTTAGTAGACTCGTGCTTGGATCCTAATTCAGGTGAACCTGCTTCGCTCAAATATCTACACGACCTTAAAATAGATGTGGAACAAGCTGTTGAACTTGTCGTTGCCACACATTGGCACGATGACCATATTCGTGGTATCAGCAAGCTTTTTAAACAATGTCAATCCGCTGAGTTTGTTATCTCGAATGCCCTTAGAGATAAAGAATTTTTGACGCTTACATCTCTGTATGGTGAACCATCTGCATCAAAAAACTCAGGGCTAGATGAATTCTCCGAGGTGATTCAACTCCTTGAATCACGAAAAAAATCGGGGATGCGTTTTAATCCCCCTAAACTTGCAACCGCAGATAAACTGCTGTACCGTGGCAGAATTGAAGCGACCTCTGGGCCTGTTGAGGTAAAAGTATCTGCACTTTCCCCTTCTGATGCATCAATACTTCAAGCCGGATTTGCGTTTGCTGAGTTACTCACAGATGAAAAACAAAACAGAAAACGATTTCCGTCTCCAACACCAAATCATACTTCGGTAGTTCTATGGGTTGAAGTAGGCCCTCACAAAATATTACTTGGTGGAGACCTTGAAAAAACTTCTAATCCAAAAACAGGATGGTCTGTTATTTTAGATGAGTCAACCATAATCTCTGGTAAAGCCGGCCTTTTTAAGGTTCCACACCATGGATCTGAAAATGCGCACCATGATCAAGTGTGGTCTGACCTATTGTTGAATGAATCATTTGCTATACTGAGTCCTTTTGGTCAAGGAAAAAAACCTTTACCTTCTCGCACAGATGTTGAAAGGCTTATTGGTTTAACCCCCCACGTTTATGCAACCTCTCCAACAAAACTTCAAAAAATAAAATGGCGAGACAGAATTGTCAGAGAATATGTAGACCAAGTTACCCGAAGTATTCGTAATGTTTATCAAGGATGGGGTCATGTTAGACTCCGTAGAAAAATCGAGGAAATGGAAAATTCCTGGCAAGTAGAATTATTTGGTGATGCTTACGCCCTCAAAATGTAGCTTTATTAGTGCCCGCTAACAAGCACAAGGTCGCCGAATTGCTAATCCTGCTTTTTTTGAGGGTGGTTTGGCAGCAAAAGCATCCCGAGTAGCCGGAGTGAAACGGAGGCGTATCGAGGGGTGCGGTTATGACAACGCTTCGGGGCCAACCCGCACCCCTCGATACGGTTTCGCTGCGCTTACCTACTCGGGATGCTACTAACTTAATGGCAGTGACGTTCTACGTTGGAATGTAGCCGGAACGCGCCAGCGTTCCCCTCCCCGGAGTAGCCCCCCGCTTCACGTGGGCAGTGGGACGCCGGAGCGTCCCGCTGTCATTCCCCCGCCGGAGCCGGGGAATGAGTAAACGAGTTGAGAATAACGACGATGACATCCATAATTAGCCCGCCAAAAATGATAATACTCCCCCGTTGAAGTCACCCCCATTCTACAACCTCCCAAAACAAATTGACCCCGCTTCCCCATCCCCATACAACCTA
>CAZWZZ010000598.1:0-1489 GCA_964638395.1 uncultured Caldilineaceae bacterium | reverse complement strand
GCCTGGTGAACCGCCGGGGCCGTTTCTTCGAGAAGGACCGAGGCTTTCAGGACAGTCACCCCCTCAATTTCACTTCACCACCAGCGGCAGATAAACTTCCTCCATTAGACCACTACTACTGTTAGTGAACGTACAGATCACCGTCTCGCCCCCAGCCAGGCCCACCGAGAGCGTCTTGCCAGTGAGCGTGCCGCTATCGCTGCCCGTACAGGTGGCGTTGTTGAGAAGCCAATTATTCGGCAATGCCTCTTCAATGATGGTGTAGTTACCCGCCCTGAGATCGCTGTAGGTGATGCTCTGGTTGATGCCGTCACTGTCATCGGGGGTAGCGTCATCCAGGGTGAAAGCAAGAGGCGCAAATTTCTGGACGCGGTCGTTGTGCGTATCGGTCACATAGACGGTGCCACGGCTATCCACAGTGATGTCAGATATGGCATCAAACTCGCCATCGCCACTGCCCTGGCTGCCCCACTTGGCCAGGAAATTCCCTTGGCTATCAAATGTCTGGATGCGGGAGTTGCTGTCATCCGCGACATAGACAATATCATTGCTATCCACCGCAACACCGTATGGGGTGTCAAACTCGCCATCGCCACTGCCCTGGCTACCCCACGTGCGCAGGAAGGTCCCATTGCTCTCGAACACTTGGATGCGGTGGTTCAATTGGTCCACTACATAAACATTGTCGCTGTTATCCACCGCGACGCCGTAGGGCGATTTAAACTGGCCCGCTGCGCTGCCCTCGCTGCCCCACTGGCGCAGGAAGGTCCCATTGCTCTCGAATGCCTGGATGCGGGCGTTGTAGACATCCGCGACATAGATGTTATCATTACGATCCACGGCAATACTGGCTGGGAAGTCGAACTGCCCCCCTCCGTTGCCCTGGCTACCCCACTGGCGCACAAAGGTCCCATCGCTCTGGAATACCTGGACGCGGTAGTTGTTGGCATCCGCGACATAGACATTATCATTGCTATCCACGGCGATGCCGAATGGGGCGTCAAACTGGCCCGCTGCGCTGCCCTCGCTGCCCCACTGGCGCAGGAAGGTTCCCTGGCGGTCGAACACCTGGACGCGGTGGTTCAATTGGTCCACCACATAGACATTGCCGTTGCTATCCAGCGCGACGCCGTATGGCACGCTAAACTTACCTGCTGCGCTGCCCGGGCTGCCCCAGGTCAGATCAAAGAGAGGAGGGAGGCTCGGCCCGCTGGCGATGAACTCAAAGTCGGTGCCCTCTTCAGGCGTGGCCTCGTTCTGGATGGTCAGGCTGGCGAGATCAACTTCAAAGGCCCCGATGTCACAGTTGCCGTTTGCCAGCAGTGGGCGGGAGATCCCTCGCTGGTCGGTGGCCAGGCTACAGTCGCCATTAGCAATAGCATTGATGGCATCGCTGCCGGCCAACAAGGCACGGGTCTCCGTATCGCCGCCGTTGTTTTGCAACGGCCCGAGGTTGGCGTTGCTGTTGTTCGGCAGGTCGTTGGTCTGG
>CAZWZZ010000597.1:0-4685 GCA_964638395.1 uncultured Caldilineaceae bacterium | reverse complement strand
CCCGACCCGACGATTACGCCGGGGGTGACGGTGGTCATCACCACCACGCCCGACTCGACGGTGACGCCGACGCCGACGACCACCACGACCGGTCCCGATGTGATTGTCATCAACGGCCAGGTCATTCTGGCCGGACAGTCCAACAATGATTGGTCCGGGGCGCTGGTCACCATCGATGCCAGCGGCCAGTCGGGGCTGACTGATACCGCCGGGAACTTCAGCATCAACGATGTTCCGGCTGATCTACAGAGCGCGATTACGGTCGATGCGCCGGGCTATCTCCCGGCTGTGTGTGAAGCAGCGACCCTGACCGGGGCGACCAGTACGCTGACGGATGTCACCCTGCTCAGCGGCGATGTCAACGACGATGCGCTCATCGACATCACCGACGCCACGGCGATTGGCATCAGCTTCGGTGCGACCGACCCCGGCCTACCGGCCGATCTCAACCGGGATAGCCTGGTGGATATTTTCGACATCATCCTGGTCGGCGTTAACTTTGGCGAGGAGACGCAGACCTGGGTGTGCCAATAAATTTGCCCAAAATTTTGGAGGGGAGCGAAAACTCCCCTCCGGCTAACCCACAGGAGGTTTTTATATGAACTATTTTTCATTCCACTTCACTATCAGATCAGTTATTAGTTCGTAAGGAGAAACAAATAATGAAACACAAGGTTTTTTCAATGTGGTGGGCCATCGGCCTGAGCTTACTGCTCCTGGCCGTTTTGTCGTCCGGGCTGGTCTATGCCCAGGGTGGCACGATTACGGTCGATGCCTGCCTCGATCAAAACGCCGACGGCGATTGTGATGATGCCGATGACGGCCCGGCTCCGGCAGAGGTCGAAGCCTGTTTGAATGACGTCACTACCTGCCAACCGGTCCCGGCCACCTTCAGCGGCCTGGCTGCTGCTGATTACACCCCCTTCCTGCGCTTCACCGGCGCCAGCCAGGGCCATTACCCCACGACGCCCAACAGTACCATCACCCTGGCCGCCGGGGAGACGATTAGTACCACCCTCGGCGCGGTCTACCCGATCCATCCCAAAGGGATCGCCGTTCACGCCGGGCTGAACAAAGTGTACGCCGCCTTCCAGGGACCGACGGTCATTTCCGGGACGACGGTCTCCAAGCCCTATCCCTTTGTGGCCGTCATCGACGGGGATACCGACGAGGTGTTGCAAACCATTCCCGGCGGAACCGATGGCATCGGCGAAGGGGCCTGGGGCGTGGCTGTCTCCGGCGATACCGTTTACGTCGGGGCCTTTGAAGGGGGCCGCATCTCGGTCATCGACGCCATCAGCGATACGGTCGTGACCAACCTCGAACCGGACGGCGATTTCAAGCCGACCTCGCCCACCGTCAACCCGGTCACCGGCTGGGTGCAGTTCCCCGACTATCAGGGCGGACGGATGATTATTCTCAGCGGAAGCAGCATCGTCGCCGAGCCGCTCATCGCCAACCAGTTTGGCTTTAGCCCCTTCGAGACGGCTGTGGCCAGCACCCTGGAAAGTTATACCTTCACCACGATGCGGGACGCCATCTTCGAGAATGAGTTCGATCCAACGCCGTTCAAAATCACCGGGTTCAATGGGGATGGCAGCAGCGGGTTCGACCAGGTGAACATCATCATCGACGGGGAGAATCCCCGCCAGAGCGGCTCGCCCCACGCGATGGGCTTGTGGCAGGAGCAGGGCCAGGATGGCCGTCTCTTTGTGACCTATGCCGACGATACCCGGCTGGCCCAAAACCCGCCGGATTTCATCAACCCCAATAAAATGGTCGTTTACAGCTTCCCCTCGACCGATCCCAAAAATCTGACCCTCCGTAACCAGGCCATCGAAGTGGGGGATTATGCCGAAGTGGGGCTGGTTTATAACGAAACAACCGGTCATATGTTGGGAACCTACGCCGGATTTGCCTATGATGATACCACCAACGGTTACGTCGCCGCCTGTGACAGCACCGAGCGGGGCGGCACCTACGCCATCAACTTCGACGGCGGCTATCTGACCGACGGGGCTGATGCGCCGAATGTCTGGCAATTGCCGGAAACCGTGGTCGGCAATCCGGCTCTGAGCAGCGACAGCTTGCAGTGGCGCAATCCCTTCGAGATTGCCATCAACCCCAACAACGGCAAGGTGTACGTCACCGACCGCTGCTGGAATGAGTTTCCCGGCGGGGGCCAGCCGGGGGGCGGGGCTGTCTTGATCTTCAACGACGAACAGTCCGGCGGTGGGACGATCATCCCCACCCCGACGCCGACGACAACGTTAACGACGACGCTGGTGATGAGTGGTCCCACGAGCGTCAATCCCGGTGAACTTTTCACCGTGGACGCCATCGCCCAAAACGTGCCTGCTCCCGGTCTGTATGGCGTGCAGTTTGAGATCACCTACGATCCGACCTTGCTGACGATTGGCACGTTGCAAACCAACTCCGATTTGGCCTTTATCGTCCAGGAAATGGCCGACCCGGCCACCGGTCTGATTACGCTGGTCGCCACCCAACAGGGGCAAGTCCCGGGCTTAACCGGTGACGTGACGCTGTTGAGCTTCGAGGCTACGGCAGCGAATACGACCGCGACGGCGACGCTCTCCTTCCAGAATGTCAAGATTGGCGACATCACGGCTCAACCCTTTACCGTCACTCCAGAAGATTACAGCGTCAATATCGGCAATGTGGCTACCAGCACGCCGACGATCACCCCGACGCCGGTCATAACCTCCACGCCGGTCATAACCTCCACGCCGACGCCGACGATTACCCCGACGCCGACGTTGACCAGCACCCCGGTCATAACGCCGACGCCGACGATCACCTCGACGCCGACGATCACCAGCACCCCCGTGCTGACCACGCCGACGCCGACGCTGACGCCCACGCCGACGATCACCAGCACCCCGGTGGCGACCAACGCGACCGTCAGTGGCCAGATCGTTCTGGAAGGTCAGCCGACCGATAATTGGGCCGGGGCCAGCGTGACCATCGACGATAGCGGTCAGAGTGACACCACCACCGCGACCGGGGCTTTCACCATCACCAACGTGACCACCGGCGCGACCACCAGCATCACCGCCGACGCGGTTGGCTATCTGCCCGCCGTCTGCACCGGCCCGACGATCAGCGCACCGGAGACCGTGCTGAACAGTGTGACGCTGCTCAGTGGCGATCTCAATGATGACGATCTCATCGACATCACCGATGCCACGACCGTCGGCACCGCTTTTGGTCAGACCGGCACGGGTCTCGCCAGCGATCTGAACAGCGACGGTGTCGTGGACATCTTCGACATCATCCTGGTCAGCGCCAACTTCCAACAGAGTGGCGCTCAGTCGTGGACGTGCCAGTAGAATGGTCTGTAGACCGCAACATCTTGAGTAGACCGAGGTACGAGGTCGTATCGAACGGTGCGGTTGCGGTCTACGGATAGGGAATCGATAAGTTTGTGTCTTGCCAGGATGGATGCAAACTGAGAGAAAATAAAGGGGCCGGTCTGTAGAAACAGACCGGCCCCTTGCCTGATGTCGTTCGGGCTTGAGCGATCAGTGGGCCAGGAAGCCGCTCGTGGCGTACCGGGCCAGATGGTCGAGCCGGGCCGCCGTCAGGCAACGGCGAATAGCTTCGTCGGTGTGGCTTCAGCCGCCAATATTGTGCTATGCTTAAAAATAGCGTAAAATAACCCCGTTTGTAAAACCCCTTTTATCAAAAAGCGTAACTATTTGGGCCAGAAATGAGCCGTCTTGAAGAACAACTCCAGAGTTCAGAAGTAGAGAGGCCAACAACCGGCCGCAAGAAGTTCGGCACCTTTGGCGGGGTGTTTACCCCCACCCTGCTGACCATTCTGGGCGTCATTATGTTTTTGCGGGAGGGCTGGGTCGTCGGCAACGCCGGCATCGGCGGCGGGATACTGATCATCCTGCTGGCCTTTATGATCACCACCCTCACCGCCCTGTCGATGTCCTCGATCACGACCAACATCCGCATTGGGGCGGGTGGGGCTTACGCCATCGTCTCCCAGTCGCTTGGCCTGGAGGTGGGCGGCAGCCTGGGCATCCCCCGCTACCTGTCCCAGGCGTTGGCCATCACCCTCTACATTTTCGGCTTCCGCGAGGGCTGGCTGTGGGTCTTTCCCGACCATCCCGCCTTTCTGGTCGATCTGACCGTGTTTCTGCTGCTGTGGGGCATCGCCTACAAAAGCGCCGACCTGGCCATCAAGACCCAGTTCGTGATTATGGTCATCATTATCGGTTCGCTGGTCTCCATCGCCCTGGCCGCCTTTACCGGCTCGATGCAGTATGAGGTGACCAACGTGGGGCTGTGGGGCGACTTTCCGGGCGCGCCGGAGACCAACTTCGCCGGTACCTCATTCTGGGTCGTCTTTGCCGTCTTTTTCCCGGCCTCGACCGGCATCATGGCCGGGGCCAATATGTCGGGCGATTTGAAGAACCCGCGCCGGAGCATCCCCATCGGCACGATGGCCGCCATCGGCTTGAGCCTGGTTATCTACCTGTTGCTGGCCTACTGGCTGGCCCGCTCGGCGACGCCTGAAGAGCTGGTCAACAACTACTACGTCATGGTCGATAAAGCCTACTGGGGACCACCCGTCATCGCCGGTCTCTTCGGAGCTACGTTCTCCTCGGCCCTGGCCTCGATGGTGGGGGCCGCCCGGATTCTACAGGCGATGG
>CAZWZZ010000596.1:0-4687 GCA_964638395.1 uncultured Caldilineaceae bacterium | reverse complement strand
GCCTGGTCATCGGCGGCGGCGAGATGCTCCAGGCCCCGCCCAGCTTCTCCGGCACCTCCGGCGTCCTCCGCTTCGACCGCCTGGCCAGCGAGGTGCTGGACACGATAATGAAAGAGGGGTTGGAACATCATATTTCGATGACCTATGGGGATTATGTGCCTGCGTTGGAAGCGTTGGCCAAGATGCTGGAGATACCCGTATTGCGTATTGCGTAGTGCGTGGTTTCAGTAGACCGCAGGCATCCTGAGTAAACCGAGGCACGAGGTTGTATCGAAGGGTGCGATTGCAGTCTACTAATTTTGATTGCGCCCTGCGTGCTACGCACTACGGTGGTAACGAAAAGAGAAATTTTCTCTTTTCCAGTCTCTAATTTTCACCAAATTTTTAGCTTTATGAAGGAGGTAGTCCAAAGTGACAGAGGAAATGAAGGACAGAAAAGAGCAAGCCAAATTATCACGCCGTCGGTTTTTGATGATGACCGGCCAGGGGGCGTTGGCTATCGGCTTCCTGGCCAGTTGTGGCGGGGGCGCTGCGCCTGAGCAGGCCGCCCCGGCCGAAGAGGAAGCCAGCGGTGACAGCGGCGCGGCTGAAGAAGCCCCGGCGGCGGCCGCGGCCGAGTTGGAGTTCCTGGCCTGGGGGGACCCGGCGGACATCGAAGCCTGGGACCAGCTCAAGGCAATGTATGAGGAGCAAAACCCCGGCGTGACCGTCAACGTCACCAGCGTGGCCGACCCGAACAACAATTTTTATCCGAAGTTGCAAACCTCCATCGCCGGGGGCACGCCGCCCCACGTCACCTCGTTCCAGGGGTGGGAGTGGCAAATCTTTGCTGACAATGGCGTGTTGGCCCCCATCGATGAGTTCATTGAGCGGGACAACATGGGCCATATCTATCCCGAAGATATTGCCAGTATCGTCGTCAGCACCCAGCGCGGGGGCAGTACCTATCTGATGCCCCTACAGTTGGGAACGATGGTCTTGTTCTATGCCAAACAGCCGTTCGATGAGGCCGGGATGGATTATCCGACCGATGATATGACGATGGAACAGTTCCTGGAGATGGCCGAAGCCCTGACCAATTTGGACGGGGAACGCAAGATGTTTGGCTATCAGGCCAACGGCAGTTGGTTCCGGGATATCCAATGGATTCGCAGCACCGGCCAGCAGGAGTTTGATAGCCTGGAAGACCCGAAAGTGGCTCAATTCAACCAGCCGGCCATCGTCGAGATGCTGCAATTGGTGGCCTACGATGTGTACCACACCCTCCAGATTTCGCCGACCCCGGCCGATTTGGAAGGGGGCACGAACGCTATCGAAACCGGCAACGCGGCCATGAAGTATGAAGGGCCGTGGTTCTTTGGTCGCCTGAACAGCCCGGACCTGCGGGAGGAGGGCAAGGAGATTCCCTTCGACGTGGCGCTGATGCCGCAAGCGGCTGACGAGAGCCGCCCCCACCGGGGCTGGGCCGAAGGCGTGGCCCTGCCGCAGAGCGACAACGTCGAAGCGGCCTGGGGCTTTGCCAGCTTTATGGGCAGCGAAGAGGGGGACAAGGTCTACTCCGAAACCACCGGGCGCATCCCCAACAACCTGGACCTGGTCGAGAGTTTCTGGATTCCGACCATTCAAGAGCGATTCCAGGTCGAGAATGGCCAAGCCTTCATCGAAGCCTTCCGCCGCTCCGAAGTGGACGTCGTCGGCGGCGTGCCCCGCAGCAAGATGTGGAGCGAGGTGGTCAAGCCGGTTGGCTACGACCCGATGCTCGGCGGCAGCGCCACAGCCGAGGAGGTCTTGCCCAACGTTGACGAAGCCTTGCAACAAGTGTTGGATGATTTCTGGGCAACACAGTGATATGTAATTAGTTAGGGTAATTGGTAATTAGTTCGACTTCACTAATTACCAATTACCCGTCGAGGAGGTTCGTATGGTCTCGTCAGAAACTCGCAAGGGGCGCTTTCGATTACCGACGAAGTTTGTGTTGAAGCAGTGGCTCGAAGGGTATGCCTTTGCCTCCCCCTTCATCATCGGCTTTCTGGCCTTTGTCGCCTTTCCGATGATGTATGCGGTCTGGCTGTCGTTCCAACGCTGGAATTTGCTGGGCGATCCCCAATTCGTCGGCTTTAGCAACATCACCCGCGTCTTCACCAATGAACGGGCCAATATCAGCCTGTGGAACAGCGCCTTTTACACGGTGTTTGCCGTGCCCATTCAGTTGATAATCTCTTTCACGTTGGCCCTGATTATGGTCCAGAAAATTCGCTTCCGCGATCTGTATCGCTCCGGCTTTTACTTGCCGATTATCATTCCCCTGGTGGCCTGGTCGGTGGCCTGGCAGCGGATTTTTCACCCGGAATTTGGCATGCTCAACGAGATTTTAAGCTGGTTCGGGGTCGTGCCCGGCCCGCAATGGCTGTTCGATCCGCCGCTGGCCAAACCGGCCTTCATTATTATGTCCTTGTGGATGATTGGCCGGCAGATGGTCATCTTCATCGCCGGGTTGGGGAATATTCCGCCCTCTCTATTGGAGGCGGCCAGCCTGGATGGGGCCGGTCCGCTGCGGAAGCTGTGGTACATCACCATTCCCCTGATGTCGCCGCTTATTCTGTTCAACGGCATTATGGCCATCATCAACTCCTTCCAATCCTTCATTCCGGCCAAGATTATGACCGAAGGGGGGCCGGAAAATGCCACCCTCTTTGCCGTGTTGAACATCTATAATGAAGGCTTCAAATTCTTCAACATGGGCTTTGCCGCTGCCCTGGCCTGGGAATTTTTCTTGATTGTGATGGTTTTTACCTTTATCCAGTTCTATTTTTCCAAGCGCTGGGTTCATTACGAGGATTAGGAGAGAACAATGGCCACTGCAAACCCAACCGTCCAACCCCACGTCGCGGCCCAATCCAAATCGCGGCGGAAAATGATAGAGAAAGCCTGGCTTATCTTTCTGCAAATCCTGATTACCGCTATCCTGATCGTCTTTTCGATCCCGGTTTTCTGGATCGTCTCCTCCTCGCTGAAAGTCTCGACGGAGGTCTTTGCCGGGGATGACTTCGTCTGGATTCCGGCCGATCCACAATGGCAAAATTACCTCGAAATCTTTGATATTTTACCCTTTGCCACCTTTACCTGGAACAGCCTGATTGTCGTCTTTTTTGCCGTGTTAGGCACGATTGTCTCCTCGGCCCTGGTCGGCTACAGCTTCGCCCGCATGGAGTGGCCGGGCCGGGATTTCTTCTTCGGTATTCTGCTGGTGACGCTGATGCTGCCGGACGTTATCACCCTGGTGCCGCGCTTCATCATCTTCCGTCAACTGGGCTGGATCGACACTCTGCTCCCGCTGACCGTGCCCTTCTGGTTCGCCACGACGCCCTTCACGCCGCTTTACGTTTTCTTGATGCGCCAATTCTTCAAAGGGATTCCCTACGAATTGGAGGAGGCAGCCCTGATCGACGGGGCCAGTCGCCTGCGTATCTTTGCCCAGATCATCCTGCCCCTGTCCAAGCCGGTCCTGGCCACCACCGCCGTCCTGTCGATGGTCCAACACTACACCGACTTCATGAACCCGCTGATTTACCTGAACAGCGTGGAAAACTGGACCCTGGCCGTGGGGCTGGCCGGCCTGAACGCCGACGAGTCCTTCCGCTCAAGCTGGGAATTGATTTTCGCCGCCGGAACCTATATGACCATCCCCCTGATTATCGTCTTCATTTTCGCCCAGCGCTACTTCGTGCAGGGGATTGCGATGTCCGGCTTTGGAGGAAGATAAAACGGAACGTCTGGAACGCACCGATTTTGCCGCGCTGGGCCTGCCCGAAATCGTTACCCTGGGCCGGTCTGATTTTACCTACGCCAGAGCGCCCCTGGCCAAGCATCACCATCCCGGCCTCATCGAGATCACCTATCTGGCCCGGGGCCGGCAACTATTTGCCGTCGAGGGCGAGACGTATCTGCTGACCGGCGGGGATGTCCTGGTCACCTATCCCGGCGAAATCCACAGCACCAACGGCGAACCGCGCGAGAAATCGGTGATGTATTGGATGCAGGTGGCCGTGCCGGAGCGGGGAAACCACTTTTTGAACTTTTCGACCGAAGAGAGCGGAGAAATCTTTGCCCGGTTGCTTCATCTAAAACAGCGCCACTTCCGAGGGGAGCCGGTTCTCAAAGAAATTTTGGAGGCCATCATCGACCAGGACAGCGGCCCGGTTCCGCCTTTGAAACGTATCTACGTCCGCAACAAATTCGTCGAATTTCTGCTCAAGATTATCTTCTGCGCCGAAGAGAGCGAGGAAATCCGCCGCACCCCGGACATTCAGCGGGTGCTGGCCCTCATCGAGCAGCAGATCGAGACGGACATCGAGGTGGAAATGTTGGCCGAGGCCGTTGGCCTGTCGGAATCGCGGCTACGGATGAAGTTCAAGGAGCAGATTGGGATTCCGCTGTCGGAGTTCATCACCCGCCAGAAGATTGAGAAATCGGTCGAATATCTCCAGCGCCGGCAGCGCTCGGTGACCGAGGTGGCCTTCACCCTCGGCTTTTCGTCCTCCCAATACTTTTCGACGACGTTCAAGCGGTATCTGGGCAAAAGCCCGACGGAGTTTTTACTCAGTTCGTGAGCATAACTGTGTGTAAAATTTGATTGTGATAAAAAATTGAACGCGCCGGTACTCCGAGACTATTATAATGAAAGAGT
>CAZWZZ010000595.1:0-4688 GCA_964638395.1 uncultured Caldilineaceae bacterium | reverse complement strand
CTTTTGGGTAGGCTGTAAAGAACCATGAAGGACACGAAGACCATGAAGATTTTTTGTTTTCCCCTTCATGCCCTTCATGTCCTTCATGGTGATTGTCTACAACACAAAGCTAGTCAACCCATCCTTTAAGCGCACCACGTTGAAATTAAGCAGCAGGCCATGCTTAATCCCGGCCAACTTCATATAGGTCAACAGTTGGGCCTTGTGAATATTATGAACCATATCCACCGCCTTCAACTCCAGAATGAGGCTATCCTCCACCAAGAAATCAAGACGATAGCCGCAATCCAGCCGCGTCCCCTTATAAACCACCGGCAAGGGATGCTCCATTTTGAAGGCAATCTCATTGGCGTGAAGCTCGTGAGCCAGACAATGTTGGTAGGTAGACTCAAGCAGGCCCGGTCCCAAATGGCGATGCACTTCAATCGCGCAGCCGATGACCCGATGGGAGAGGTCGCTAAATTCTCGTCTGAAGCCTTTCATAGCAACTCCTTGTACTTTATTTACATATTTACCATGAAGGGCACGAAGGACATGAAGAAAAATCAGTAGACCGCAACCGCACCCTTCGATACAACCTCGTGCCTCGGTTTACTCAGGATGCTGTACTTTACGAAAACCAAACTTCATGCGCTTCATGGCCTTCATGGTGAAACTCCCCCCGTCACCTCACCCAACAGGCGGATAATCTTCTCCTCCATGCGTTTGATGTCGGCGTCGATGTCGGCCAGGGGGCGGGGTGGGGTGTACTCATAAAAGTAGCGGTTGAAGTTGATCTCGTAGGCGCTGCGGATTTTGTCCCGGTCGGCCCAGGAGTCGGCCACGTGGGGTTCTACCTGTTCCCGGAAATGATGGATGATGGCCTGTTCGTTCCGCTCATCAGCCTCTCGGTTGACCACCAAGGGTACATTTTCATTGTCACGGAGTTGGGTATTGGCTTCGTACCGATATTCAGTCCCGTTGACTCGAAACCAGCCCCAGACGCGGGCGTTGGGATCGTGGCGGGCTTTGCGCCGTTTGAGAATGACCGGGGCGATGTCGGGCACAGTTTCCACATCGGTAAACACATCCCGGTATCGTTTGCGTTCTGTTTTCTTCCATTTACTCCCCCGCTGCTTGAGTAACTCGACCATCCGCCGGTCAAACTTGTTCCAATTATCCCACGGCTTCCGGCCCAATTCGTGGTCAATGGCTTGCACATCATCCAACAAGTGCGGATAAGCATCCAGAAAATTGCTTTTGCGCTCGATATTCATCTGGTAAACCAGCCGCAGCGGACGCTCAATTGTCACCCGGTTATAGCCAAAGTCGGCGTTATCAAAGATTTTGCTGGCGCCGGTCTCCTCAAATTTGCCATATTCACAGACCACGGCGGCAATATCATCGTCTGTCATATAGCGCCGTTTGTCGCCCAGGCTGCGGCGCATCGGCTGCCACCGTTCGCGGGCATCGATCAACTGGATTTTGCCCCGGCGGTGTGGCTCTTTGCGGTTGGTCACCACCCAGACATAGGTTCCAATGCCGGTGTTGTAAAACATCTGCTCCGGCAGGGCCACAATCGCTTCCAGCCAATCATGCTGAATGATCCATTTGCGGATCTCACTCTCCCCGCTGCCGGCCCCGCCCGTAAAGAGGGGGGAGCCGTTGAACACAATGGCCAGCCGGGAGCCGCGCTCCTCCCCTTCCGATTGGTAAAATTTACTAAGCATATGCTGTAAAAAGAGCAACGCCCCATCATTGACGCGGGGTAAACCGGCTCCAAAGCGGCCCTCAAAGCCTTGTTTTTCATACTCCCGTTTGATCTGGGTGCGCTGCCGTTTCCAATCCACGCCAAACGGGGGGTTGGCCAGCAGATAATCAAATTTCTCCCCCTCGAACTGGTCATTAATCAAGGAATCGCCAAAGCGTATGTTGCGGCTGTCATTGCCCTTCATCAAAATATCAGACGCGGCAATGGCGTAAGCGCGGGGGTTGAAATCCTGGCCAAAGACCAATAACTCAGCCCCGGCATTCATCCGCCGCAGGTGGTTTTGGGCCTCAGAGAGCATACCGCCGGTGCCGCAAGCCGGGTCCAGCAGCTTAAAGACTTTTCCGGAGGTGGTCAGGATGTCATCATCGGCAGCAAATAAAATATCCACCATCAAGCGGATGACTTCCCGCGGGGTAAAATAGTCACCGGCCGTTTCGTTGGCGGCTTCGTTAAAACGGCGGATCAAATCCTCAAAGAGTAGCCCCATCCGGATGTTGTCAACCAGATCAGGATGGAGATTGACATCACAAAATTTGGAGACCACCAGATAGAGGATGTTGGCCTCATACATGCGGTGGATTTCGGCGGAAAACTCAAAACTTTCAAAGATGTCCCGGATATTTTTGGAAAAGCCATTGATGTAACTGACCAAATGTTGGTTGATATGCTCCGGGTCCCCCTTGAGGCGCTCAAAGTCAAGATTTGAGCGGTTATGAAAGCGTTGTCCGGCCACTTTGTTGAGAACGCTATCCAGAGCGTCATCTTTGAGTCTGTCTTGCCATTTTGCTTTTTCGGCCAGCACCTGTGCTTTGGTGGCGGCCAAGACGCAATCAAAGCGGCGCAGGACGGTCAGGGGCAACATCACCCGCTCATACTGCGGCGGACGGTAAGGGCCACGCAATAAATCGGCAATCTGCCAGATAAAGTTGGAGAGTTGGTGATGATCAGCCATTGAAAATAAACCCGCTTCATTTGGATTTGCCAGGATAATCAGGTCAGCAGCGCCCCATTGTACTCCATCTCTGCCGCCGCCGAAAATTTGGCGTACAGGCGGGGTAAAATCAACTCTAGCACAACTTGTTATCCAATTCAATCCCCAAATATTTTTCCTCGTTCCGGCAATCTCCGTCGAAACGCAGGCAGAAATCCGGTCTGCTACTGTCTACGGCGCTGCCGGTCCTCTGAAAAAGGGGGGGCTACAACGCTACGAGTCTACGACTTGGCCGGTTTCGTCGCGGGGGTGTCGCTGTGGGGGGGCGTGCCGGCGGGGGGCTGGGCAGTGGGGGTGGATGGTTTCATTGCCCAGGGCGTCGAGTGTATCCCAGTCGGTTTGGCCGGATGGGAGGTCATCTACAGTTATTTTAACGGTTGTAATATTTTTGTCGTTCATAGTTGGTTGCCTACGGATTACGCCGCCATCAATTCTCTGACGTGCAAGATTTCCCGTTGTTTCATTAACCGGATATCTTCCGGCTTGAGCGTCAGGACGGCCACAGTGTGTCCCTCGCCGGTCACAAACTCCACTTCAAAAGCAAGTCCATTGTTGTTGTAGCGATGAACAATGGCCCCATTGACGGGAAAGCAAAAACTACCTGAATAGCTCAGCATGTGAACCTGTTCTAATCAGAACCAATTCGTCGTCAGTGAGTTCATAAAT
The DNA here is from genome assembly GCA_964638395.1 of uncultured Caldilineaceae bacterium. Taxonomy (GTDB): domain Bacteria; phylum Chloroflexota; class Anaerolineae; order 4572-78; family J111; genus CAZWZZ01. Next base: position 1,281 of record CAZWZZ010000595.1, on the reverse strand, counting down.
CAAAAGCCAATCCGGGGCAAGATGACATTCTCTTGTCCCTTTGTACTCTCCAACAAGTTTGTGATCTTGATACTTTGGCTCAAGTTCTTGTTTACTTGTCAATTTCTCAACAACCTTTTTGAACTCTGTAAACGTTTTACCCTGTTTCCTCAAACGTTTAATATCTTTCTTGAAGCGGGATGTGCGCCTAATTGTTCTCATTAGATGCCCAGGTCTTCAAAGAGACTCTGAGGCGTATCAAAACTTTTAAGGTTACGACGATTTTCGGCCTCTTCCAGGGCCTGCCTTGTTTCTTCATTGGGCAGCTTGACTATGAACGGTAAACCGCGCTGAAGATTAACTTGCTTATAAAATAAGGTAATGGCCTGAGTTGTCGTTAGCCCAAGTTCCTTAAAAATCTGTTCAACGTCACGCTTAAGGGTGGGATCGATTCTGGCAGAAATAACGGCTGTTTTAGTACCCATAGTTATCATCCTTTGCTTGATTTGTGTTGCCAATGTATAGCTATTATACTACAAATCAAGGATTCTCAAAAACAAAGCAAACATTTGGAGAAGTAAGAAGTAATGCCTCGTTACAATCACCAAGAACGTTGATGAACCGGCGGTGAAGCGGTGGGCAGCAGCGAGTCTGAGGGGGGGAGCGGCAGAGCATAGCCTCACAGGGCCAATGGTAACGCAGGAGGGTGGGGGTGTCAAAAATTTGGGGAGCCGCCCCAGCGCGGCAGCCCGACAGCGCGGGCGGCTGGATGGTTTATAGCAGAATGGCAGAAATCCGGTCTGCTACTTTCTGCGGCTCTGCCGGACCTCTGAAAAAGGGGGTGGTCTACAACGCTACGAGTCTACGACTTGGCCGGTTTCGTCGCGGGGGTGTCGTTGTGGGGGGGGCGCGCCGGCGGGAGGCTGGGCAGTGGGGTTGGATGATTTGGGCTGTGGGGGGCAGTCGTCGTTTAAGCGACAGCTAACGCCTTCTTAACCGCCTGCGGGTTGCGCTCAATCACCCGCAGCAGCGTCCGGGCCACCGGATCGGGCATGTTGTGGCCTTGTTTCCGGGCTTGGACGGTGGTCAGGGACAGATGGAAGGTCGAGGCAAATTCGACCTGCGTCAGCGACAACTTTTCCCGGATGGCTTTAACATCAACCGCCGGTTGAAACCGAGCCAACGCTTCCGGCGAAGTCGGCGGCGCATCAGAGTCGGACAGCGCGGCTTGCTCAACGGCTTCATCGCTCAGGGCGTCGAGTGTGGCCCAGTCGGTTTGGCCGGATGGGAGGTCATCGGCTG
>CAZWZZ010000594.1:0-4692 GCA_964638395.1 uncultured Caldilineaceae bacterium | reverse complement strand
ATATTTGTCAGATCAGTCAAAGGCTGAACTCGGGCGACAAGCAGGCCGTTTTTCTCAACCAGCGTAGAGGGTTGTGACTCGATCCGTAAGCGTAATTGATCCTCATCGCCCTGCTCAACAACTAATTTCATACCGGGTGATAAGCCTAAGCGAGACCGGACCGAGTCGGGGATGATGATTTGACCTACATTATCCAAGGATAGTTCGATCGTCTGGCTCATTATAGTGCGCCTCCTTAAGTTTGGTCTAGATTTTACCTGACGTAGATAGTAAAGCAAGCCGCGTTTCATCAAGACCCGTCTCAATGCCGATAATCTTCAAGCGGTAAGTTGCTTACGTCATTATACCACACCCCCACCCCCATCGCCTAACACCCCTGATTCCCTGCCTGAACAGCCCCTAAAAAAGCAGTCAACGCCCTGGTCGTGATGGTATCGCGGCGACGCACAAACGTGGTGGGCATCCGGGCCAATGCCGCCGAGATCGGATGAAGCCGGACATCGTCGGCGTAGCGCAGTTGCGTTACCACGGAGCGGGGAAAAAGCGTGACGCCCATACCGGCGGCCACGCAGCCGAGAATGGCATCCAGCGCCCCAAAATCCATCACCTTGAAGGGCACAAGACCCCGCTCCCGGAACAGTTGCTCCAACCGCGCCCGGTAGGTGCAGCCCTGGCGGAAGACGAGGAGCGTCCGCTGCTCCAGCGTCTCAAGGGACTCAACCTGGGGGGCCGTTACAAAGACCAACTCCTCCTCAAAGGCGGTCATCTGTTCCAACTCCGGATGCTCCACCCGACCGGCAATAAAGGCGCCGTCGAGATCATAGGCCAGCGTTTTGTGCAGCAGCTCCTCGCTGAGGCCGGTCACCAACGTCATCTCCACGTCAGGATAGGCCCGGTGAAAATGGGCCAACACCGGTGGCAACCGCACCGCCGCCGTGGACTCTATCGACCCGATGGTCAGCGTGCCCTGCACCCGCTTCGTTTTCTCCCGGACGGCTGTTTGGGCCTCCTCAACCAGGCGCAGGATCCGCTCGGCATAAGCCAGCAACGTCTTACCGGCCGGCGTCAAAATCATGCCCCGCTTTTTGCGATAAAAAAGGGGCGTGTCCAACCCTTGCTCCAAATGGCGCAAGCGAGCCGTGACGTTCGATTGGGCGTAATCGAGCCGGCGGGCCGCCTCAGTGACGCTCCCTGCCTCGGCCACCGTTTTGAATATCCGTAGCTCATTTATATCCATTGCGCTCTCCGTAATATCACCGATAGTGATGGATAGCATCACTTTTGTTCACTTGACGTGATATTATAAAGTTGATATGATGGATACCAAAATTTGTGGTCACAATTTGAGGAGGCTTACCATGGAAATTCAAACCAAACTGACCGAGATGTTGGACATTCGCTATCCGCTTATTCAGGCCCCGATGGCCGGGGGGCCGACTACGCCGGAATTGATCGCCGCCGTCTCCAACAGCGGCGGGTTGGGGTCGCTGGGGGCGGGCTATATGACGCCGGAGCAAATTCAAGGGGCCGTCAGGGAAATACGCAGCTTGACCGAGCGACCATTTGCGGTCAACGTCTTCGTGGTCGAGCCGGTCACGGCCTCCCCGGAGCAAGTGGAGCGGATCAACAGGGTGATGCAGCCCTACCGCGAAGCGTTGGGTCTGGAAACGCCGACCGGCGGGGCCAGCTATACCCCTGCGCTCGACGAGCAGATGGCGGTCATCCTGGCCGAGCAGGTTCCGATTCTCAGCTTTACCTTTGGGGCGTTGCCCGCCAAATGGCTGCGGGAATTGAAGGCAGCCGATGTTGTTGTGATCGGCACGGCCACGACCGTCCGCGAGGCGGTCGAATTGGAACAGGCCGGGGTCGATGCCATCGTCGGGCAGGGCAGCGAAGCGGGCGGACACCGGGGCATGTTTCTCGGCCCGGCGGACAGTGACTCTATCGGCACGATGGCCCTTATTCCCCAAATCGCCGATGCGGTCAAGCTGCCGGTCATCGCCGCCGGGGGAATTATGGATGGCCGGGGGCTGGCCGCCGCTTTGATGCTGGGCGCGGCCGGGGTGCAGCTGGGCACGGCCTTTCTGACCTGCCCCGAAAGTGGCGCTCATCCTGAACACAAAGCGGCAATTTTAGACAGCACCGAAGAAAGCAGCGTATTAACCCGCGTCTTTTCCGGGAAAGCCGCCCGGGGCCTCAAAAACCGGTTTATCACGGAGATGACGCGGCATCAAGCGGAGCTTCCGCCGTATCCCATTCAAAACAAATTGACCCGCGACATCCGCCAGGCCGCCGGTCAACAAAATAAACCAGAATTTATGTCCCTCTGGGCCGGGCAGGGAACCCGCTTGAGTAGCGGCAAACCGGCCGGCGCGTTAGTGGTGGATATTGCCAGCCAGGCCGAGGCGATCCTAACGAAATTTGTCCCCACGCCGAACAATTTTTGAGGCACAAGCAGCAGTTCCCGATATAACCAGATTGGGCCAGTTTTAGCTAACTCTGGTTGTTGAAATCAACGATTGAATGACAAATTGAGCCTCATCTGACAAAATTTATGGAAACTGGCCCAATCTTCATTCCAACCAAACCGGGAATTGCTGAGGCACATGCAAGAAAATAACGGTTTGAGCCGTTTCAACCAACCCCGGTTTAATGCAGAGCTACCGATTCTGGCGCAGTCGCCCAACAACAATATAATACGGGCGACTGCGCTCCGTTTCGCTACGCACCGCGTCTGATGCCAACCGTTGACGACCTTAAAACCAGGTGGTGGAGTAATAACAAATGCTAACCGTCATCCTTCAAATATGGGGAGGGTTGTTCTATCTACTTAACAAGATATTATTCTCTCGCAGTGAACGCTCCAACAATAAACAACGTAAACGGCTGTGGCATATTTCTGCTTGGGTTTTTTACCTGTTTGGCGTCCCCGCATGGGTTATAATTTTTGTAATAGAACGTAATTGGATTGCTGCAGCCATCGAAGCAGGGGGTATTCCAGCAATGTTCATAGGGATCAGCGTGGCGATGCGTGGTCACGGTCATCAACCAAAGTGGCTTGACTATCTTGCCAAACTGATAGCAGGTCTTGGATTGGCTGTCAGTCTCTATGATTTTGGAGGCATTACTACAGTTAATCAGGTCTTGGAGTTAGGTATAGCTTCAGGCTACCTGTTTGGGACATACCTGCTTGCAAAGGAAAAACCTCATGGTTATTTATGGTTGATGGTTATGAACAGTTCCACAGCCACACTGATGAGTATTCAGAATTATCCGCTGTTAATGCTCCAACAGGTCTTGTCTCTCGGGTTTGTCATTGATGCTTACTGGGTACAACGCTGGAAAAGTAAAAGTGTACGAAACACAGAGGAGGCCATAAATTGACAGGATCAGCAATCAAAATTTCATAGGTTACACTCTCGGCATAGATAAAAAAAATGGCCTCATAGATTCTTTCTTGGAATTGTCGAACTCAGACCGCCTTGACGACCACCAGGGTCACATCATCCTGGTGGGGATGACCGGCGGCCCAGGTATCCCCGACCTGGGCAATATGCTTGAGAATATCGGCGGCGGTCAGGGTGAAAGGGTTGATCTGTCTCAGGGCCTCGCTCAGGCGCTCATAGCCCAGGAACTCCCCGGCGGCGTTGAAGCGTTCGACGACGCCATCCGACATCAAAATGAGAGCCTCCCCCGGCTGGAGGTCGAAGGTGGTGGGTTGGTAGCGGGCCTCTTTGACGATGCCCAACGGCAGCCCGGCCATCATCACCTCCTCGAGGCCGCCGCCGGGGCGGAGAATGTAGGCCGGGGGGCTGCCGCCGCCGCTGCCGGTAACGGTGATGCGCCGCTCCGACGTCACGGCGAAATCGAGCAGTAAGAGAGCCATGTTAAGCTGTTTGCCCAGGCCCAACTTATGCAGAATAGTATTGAGCCGCCCCAGCAGCGTCTCAATCTCCTGGCCGTCGTGGGCCAACAACAGGGCCTTGGTCATCGACACCATCAGGGCCGAACTGACGCCGTGGCCGGTGGCATCCCCCAGCACAATCCGCTGTTGACCGCCGGTTCCGACAAAAAAATCGTAATAATCGCCGCCCACCTCGGAGGCAGTCTCTTGCCAGGCAGCAATATCCAGATGGGGCAGGGCGGGCGTGGCCGCCGGTAACATCGAGCGTTGGATGGTGCGAGCCTGCTCCAGTTCTGCCGACTTCCGTTTGTTTTCGGCATCCAGTTGGGCCAGCATAGCCGCCTGCTCATCCCGGAGCCGCTTCTTTTCGAGACAGGCTCCAATGCGGGCTTTCAGCAACACCGGATCGAACGTTTTGGGCAGATAATCCTCCGCCCCCAACTCGATGGCCTTGATGACGCCGGCCACCTCCTCCTGAGCGGAGATGATGATGACCGGAATATCCCGCAAGGCCCGGTCGCCTTTCATTTCCGCCAAGACCTGGTAGCCATCCATCTCCGGCATCAGAATGTCCAGCAGCACCAGATCGACCGGCGTCGTCCGCAACATCTCCAACGCCTGGCGGCCATCTTCGGCCATCTCGGTGGTGTGGCCCAATTTTTTGACGGCCATCGACATCTTGAGCCGGTTCATTTTATAGTCATCGACCACCAGAATGTGGCCCGGTTTATCGGTCATTGAGTCTCCTTTTGTAACAATGTCATTAGGACCGTGAATTAAATAACTTC
>CAZWZZ010000593.1:0-4703 GCA_964638395.1 uncultured Caldilineaceae bacterium | reverse complement strand
CGGAGGCCCCGGCCTACGGGGCCAGCAAGGCCGGTCTCAACGCTATGAGCCAATCTTTGGCCAAAGCGCTGGCCCCCCACAATATTTTTGTGTACGTGGTCGCCCCCGGCTTCGTGGAGACGGATATGGCCAGAGAGAGTGTCAGCAGGGCCAACGCGGCGGCCCTGCGCCAACAAAGCCCGTTGGGCCGCATCGCCCGCCCCGCCGAAGTGGCTCGCACCGTTCTCTTTCTGGCCTCGGAGGGCATTGATTTCTTGACCGGCTGCATCGTTGACATCAACGGAGCCTCTTATCTGCGGACCTGAGATGATGACTCAACAGTCGCAGAGCCGGTGGGGACCCCGACTATGCCCCTGAGACCCCGTCATATCCGGCGTTATCGTCAAATTGCCGAGGTGTTGGCCCGACACGGCTTCGGGGCGTTGGTAGCCGAATTGGAGTTGGACCAATATATCGAACGGCCCCGGCGCTGGTTCAGCCGCACCCCCTCGCCGCCCGCCAATGGTATCACGCCTGCCCGCCACGTGCGCCTGGCCCTGGAAGAGTTGGGTGCGACTTTCGTCAAACTGGGCCAGATTCTAAGCACCCGTCCCGACCTCTTGCCCCCCGAATACATCACCGAATTGAGCTACCTCCAGGATGATGTCAAACCTTCCCCGTGGGAACCGATCAAAGATTGTATCGAGCAAGAGTTGGAGGCGCCCATCGAGGAGCTATTTGCCGATGTCTGCGAGACGCCTATCGCCGCCGCCTCGCTGGCCCAGGTTCACGCTGCCACCCTGCGGGATGGGCGGGAGGTCATCATCAAGGTGCAGCGGCCCAATATCGAGCGCATCGTCAATACCGATTTAGATATTTTGCGCGACCTGGCTTACCTGGCTGAGGAGCGGACGTCGCTGGGGGAATTTTACAATCTGGTCGATCTGGCGGAGGAGTTTTCCACGGCCCTCAAGGCTGAATTGAATTATCGCCGGGAGGGGCGCAACGCCGACCGCTTTCGGCGCAACTTCGCCGATGAGCCACATCTCTACGTGCCCCAGGTTCACTGGGAGTATTCCACATACCGGGTTATGGTGCAGGAGCGGATCAAGGGCATTAAAATTGATGACATCAAGGCCCTCGATGAGGCCGGCTATGACCGCCATCAAATCGCCCTGAACAGCGCCAACTTTATCGTCAAAGAGATTTTGGAGGATGGTTTCTTCCACGCCGACCCCCACCCCGGTAACATCGTCATTATGCCCGGCGAGGTTCTCGGCTTGATGGATTTTGGGACGGTGGGGAATATAGATAGTGAAGTGCGGCGGGACCTGGTGCGGTTGTACGTGGTTGCTGTGCGCCTCGATGCGGATGGGATTGTCGATCAGTTGGTCCGGATGGATATCGCCAATCGTCGCCGAAATTTGAATGCCCTGCGACGGGATATTCGGCGCATCCTGCTCAAATATCACCATCTGCCCCTCAAAGATATCGGGGCCAACGATGTCCTGGAGGAGTTCCAGCCCATTGTGTACCGCTACCATCTCGACTTACCGGCCGATTTGTGGCTCTTGCTCAAAACGTTGGTGGTTATGGAAGGCGTCGGCAAAAAATTAGATCCCACCTTCGACATTTTCAAAGCCTCCGAGCCGTATGTGGAGCGTTTTATGGTTCGGATGTGGCTACCGACCGAGTGGGGGCCTTCCTTCCTGCGCAATATGGGCTATTGGAGCGATCTGCTGGCCGATTTCCCCCGGCGGACGAACCACATCCTCGATCAAGTCGAGCATGGGGAACTGAAATTTCAACTCGAACTGCCCTTGCTGGAAAAAAGCATCAGCCGCCTCGACCAAATCGCTAACCGGGTCATCCTCGCGGTGCTGCTGGCCGCCTTCATCGTGGCCCTGGCGATGCTCATTCCCACCCTCGATCTAACCTGGCCCTGGGGCGTCATCACCTGGGTCATTATCGTCGGCTTCGCCGTGATGAGTATTCTGGCGTTGTGGTTGATGATTTCGATTTGGCGGTCGGGTGGTAAACCATGACGAACGGCTATACAACTTAGGGAGTTCCAGAAAAATAATGATCCCAAAAATCGGAGCTTGGGGTCAGTTGTCATTTGTCAGTGGTCCGTTGCAAAGGACAAAGGACAACTGACCACTGACTCATCATCCAACTTTGGGATCATTGAAATCTTGGAACTGCCTTATGGTTGTCAGCTAATCCCACCTTATGTTACAATATAAGATAACTTCAAATGCAAGTGATCGGAAGTTAACAGGGAGCGGGGCTAGACTCTCGTCTCCGGCTAATTTCAGCGATTGGGAAATTAAAATGAAAATAAAAATTTGGGGGGCACGCGGGTCCATTCCTTCACCACTCAAACCGGACCAGGTGCGGGCAAAGATTTATCAGGCGATTATGGAGATGCCGGACACGCTCGACTCAAAAAATCCCGACGAAGTGCGGGCTTATGTCGATCAGCTACCGGCCCTGGTGGGGGGCACAGCCAGCGGCAACACCGCCTGTGTCGAAATTCAGGCGGGGCGAGAGACCTTTATCATCGACGCCGGCTCCGGTCTCCGAGAGTTGGGACTGGAATTGATGAAAGGGCCGTGTGGTCAGGGGAAAGGGGTCCTCCACCTCTTTTTTAGCCACGCCCACTGGGACCACATCCAGGGGTTCCCCTTCTTCCGGCCGGCCTTTGTCCCCGGCAACAAAATCTATATCTACCACGTCCACCCCATCGATTGGGAGTCTGAAATTCTGGCCGCCCAGCAGCGTGACCATAACTTCCCGGTCCCCCTGACTTATCTCCAGGCCGATCTGGAATTTATCCATTTTCCGCTCGGCCAGACCCTCTCTATCGGCCAGGTGACCGTCAGCAACAGCAAAATGCTCCATCCCGGCGACAGCTTCGCCTTCCGTTTCGAGGATTCCCACAGCGTTTTCGTCTATGCCAGCGATGCCGAATACAAGCTGTTCAACCCGGCCACTCTGCAACGCCACCTAGACTTTTTCAAAAGCGCCGATGTTCTCATCTTTGATTCCCAATTGACCCTGCGGGAGGCGACCATCGAAAAGGAGGATTGGGGCCACAGCTCGGCCCTGATCGGCGTCGATCTGGCCCGCCGGGCCGGGGTGCAGCGGCTCGTGCTTTTCCACCACGACCCGACCGACACCGACGAGGATCTGCTCCAGGTTCAGGCCGAAGCCATCGAATATCAGGCCCAAGACCCGCTCTACCCCGCCTGCGAGGTGGTGGTGGCCTACGAAGGGTTGGAGTTCGACCTGGCCCCGCCCAGCGCCATCAGCCTGGAACGGCTGCCGGAGCATGACGAGGCGGCTATTCTGCGTCTGTCCCACATTTTTGATGAGCGCCGGGTGGATGAGTTCGAGGCGCAGTTGGCCGCTCTGGATGAAACCGGCTGGCCCTCTCGCCTCATCATCGATCTGACCGAAGTCAACTCTCTGGCCGTGGTTGGCCTCAAGCCGCTCATCTCCCTGCGCCGCGAACATCCCAACACCCTCATCGCCCTGGTCGGGATGTCCGACCGGGTGCGGCGGGTCATCAAGCTGACCGGCTTTCTCGATTTCTTTGCCATCTTCCCCTCGGTCGAGGTGGCCCTCGCCGCCCCCCGGATTCGGGACACCATCGGTCTCGTGTTCAACAACCGCTACCAAATTGAGGATGAGGTGGCCGAAGGCTGGCTGGGCGTCGTCTTCAAGGCCATCGACATGAAACTCAACCGGCGCATCGCCGTCAAGGTCCTGTCTGCCTCCTTCAGCCAGAGCGCCATCAACCAATTTCTCTACCAGGCCGGCTTGATTATGGCCCTGGAACATCCCAACATCGTCAAGGTCTTTGAATGTAACCGGGAGAATGACCGGGCTTACATTGCCCAGGAGTTAGTGGTCGGCCAAACCCTGTATGATGCCCTCAACAGCCAGCCCAACCGCCTGATGCCGCTCGATCAGGCGATCAACATCGGTATGAACATTGCCCGCGCTCTGGAATATGCCCACGGTCGGGGCGTCATCCACGGCGATCTACGGCCCAAAAATATTTTCCTGATCGATAAAACAGCCAGCAACGGCGGCTCCGGCCGGGTCGCTTCCGTCAAATTGACCGATTTTGGGTTGGGCCGTTTGCGGGAGGGATACAACCTGCTCAGCGGCCTGCTGGTATTGCGCACGGCCCACTACCTGGCCCCCGAACAGATTCTGGGCCGGCCCCTGGATGCCCGCACCGATCTGTACGCTTTTGGCGTCATTCTCTATGAACTGGTTACCGGTCGTCCTCCTTTCGAGGGGGCCGACCAGGCCATTATGCAGGCCCATCTCAACCACGCCCCGCCGCCGCCCCGTCGCCTGAATCCCCATATCTCCCGCTCTCTCGAACATTTTATTCTCAAGCTGCTGGCCAAAGAGCCGAAGGAGCGCTACCCGACCGCCCACCAGACCCAACGTATCCTCAATAACCTGGGCATCCGTCGCAAAGGTGATTTTCAGGGCCTCTCCAACCTGCCGCTCCAACAGCAACGCCCGCTGGTTGGGCGAGAGGAGCCACTCCAAGATTTGCTACGAGCCTGGGAAGCGGCCCACAACGAACAGGGCCAACTGCTGTTCATCGCCGGGGAGACCGGCATCGGCAAAACCCGGCTGGCCCAGGAATTGGCCGTCCGCGTCCAGGCCGGGACCCTGCTCGTCGGTAACTGCCACGC
>CAZWZZ010000592.1:0-4740 GCA_964638395.1 uncultured Caldilineaceae bacterium | reverse complement strand
ACTTCAAAGCTGCGGAGATCGATCATACCGGTTCCCCCCGTTTGATGGCCATCAGCTTTTTGGCCGTTTCGACGGCCACGGCAGCATCGCGGCAGTAGGCATCAGCCTCAATCGCTTCGGCGAAGGCTTCGTTGAGTGGCGCGCCGCCGACCATCACGATCATATCATTGCGGATGCCCTCTTCTTTCAGGCGGTCAATAACTACCTTCATATAGGGCATCGTCGTCGTCAACAGGGCGGACATCCCCAAAATATCGGGGTTGTGTTCCTCAATGGCCTCCATATAAGCGTCCGCATCGTTGTTGATGCCGATATTGATGACCTCGAAACCGGCCCCTTCCATCATCATGGCCACCAGGTTTTTGCCGATGTCGTGAATATCTCCCTTAACCGTGCCGATGACCATTGTGCCGATGGTGGGAGCGCCGGTTTCGGCCAGCAGCGGGCGCAAGACGGCCATTCCGGCCTTCATCGCGTTGGCCGCCATCAATACCTCCGGCACAAACAAAATGCCATCCCGGAAATCAATGCCGACGATCTCCATCCCGGCCACCAGCCCGTCGGTCAGAACATTGTAAGGCGTAATATTCCGCCGCAACGCCTCCTGGACACCTTCGACCACTTCCTCTTGATACCCATCATACAGGTCATCCCCCATCTGCTCATAAAGTTCCTCAAGAGACAATTCCGTTAAATCCAATTCATCTGACATTTTTTTACTCCTTCATTGTTGTGTATGATGATAATCAGTAGACCTCAACGGCAAAGCTCGGAGGAGGTTTGTCCCACCGGGAGGCTTCGCCCTAACCTCCGACCGCCGGTTGCAAACCGGCTCGGAGCATTTGATTGCGGTCTAATGATAATGTTTTTGAAGTTTTTCTGCGCTCATCGGCGTGGATAAAAGCAAAGAAGACCGCACAGAAAGGCGGCCTTGGTTGGTCACCACAGCGTGACGTATAGTATAGATAACTTTTAGAAATGACAAACGATAACGGATTTGTATTATAAACCAACTCATATTATAACTGTTTGTCACCACTGATGGTTTTGGTGAACGAAACGATGATAAAAAATTACCGCTCCGCCCAATAGTCGTCTCTGCTACTTTGATAATCCCGTTTCACGGCTATAATTCAGTAGAACGCAATCGCATCCTGAGTAAACCGAGGAACGAGGTTGTATCGAAGGGTGCTGCGGTCCACTGATAATTCCCCCTCGGGTCTGCATTTTAGCACACCTATCACATTTGGAGAAAAATATCTATAGATGTCTATAATGGAAGATAATCTTACCCTCGACAGAAATTATCCAGCCGATGTCCGCATCCGCGAAGTGGGCGATCAAGAATTCATCCTCGTCGGCACGGCCCACATCTCCCAGGAGTCGGCGGATTTGGTGCGCCAGGTCATCGAAAAAGAAAAGCCGGACGCCGTCTGCGTCGAGCTGGATGTCCAGCGGTACAAAGCTTTGGCCGAAAAGCGAAAGTGGGAATCGCTCGATCTAAAATCCCTCATCCGCCAAAAACAGTTGACGACGCTACTGGTTAACCTCCTCCTGGCCGCCTATCAGAAGCGCCTCGGCGATAAACTGGGCGTCATGCCCGGCGTCGAGATGCTGGAAGCGATCAACGTGGCCAAAGCGTATGACATCCCGGTGGTGCTGTGTGACCGGGATGTGCGGATCACCCTGCGCCGGGCCTGGAATGCGATGTCCTTCTGGGAGAAGTTGAAGTTGCTTTCTTCCGGTCTGGTCGGCCTCTTCGAATACCAGGAAATCTCCGAAGAGGAACTCCAGCGCATTCGCCAGCAGGATGTCCTGACCGAATTGATGACCGAACTGGGGCGATTTATGCCGGTCTTGAAAACGGTGTTGATCGACGAGCGAGACACCTACCTGACCCACAAGATGCGGGAAGCCGAAGGCAAGAAAATCGTCTCCATCGTTGGGGCCGGCCACGTCAACGGCATCGACCAGGCCCTCCGCAGCAACGGTCGGGTTGACCTGAGCGAGATCGAAAAGATACCACCCCTGTCCCCCATCTGGCAATGGCTCGGCTGGGGCATCCCGGCCATCATCCTCGGCTCGATTGCCTACATTGGCTGGAGCCAGGGAGCGCAGGCGGCGGGCGACAACCTGCTTTTCTGGGTCATCGCCAACAGTATCCCCAGCGCCATCGGAGCCATTATCGCCCTGGCCCACCCGCTGACAATCATTGCTGCTTTTCTGGCCGCACCCGTTACCAGCCTGACGCCCGTCATCGGCGCGGGCTACGTGGCTGCTTTCGTCCAAGCCTACTTCCAACCACCCCTGGTCAAAGAGTTTCAGTCCGTCACCGACGACGTCAATAAACCCCTCAAATGGTGGCGCAACAGACTCCTGCGGATTTTGCTGGTTTTCATCTTGACCAGCCTGGGCAGCGCCGTTGGCACCTATGTCGGTGCTTACGAGATTATTACTAATTTGTTTACGGGATAACTATTTACCTAACCTTCCTGGAAGCTCTGTCAATTGTTGAAACCGACTCAAATCAAGTCATCGAATACTTTTTTTAGCGAATTTAGCCGGATAGCTTCCAGGAAGGTAATATAGTTACTTTACGGGATAAAAGCCAATGTTCGGGATCATCAAAGGCTGTGGCTGTAACTTCTCTCAAACGGAACGCCGGGCCTGGGTCAGTCACGTCTGTGGCTTGTGCCTGACGCTGCGGGACATTTACGGCCAACTCTCCCGCCTGGCCACCAATTACGACGCTGCCCTACTGTCCATGCTGGCCGAGGCCCAGATGGGCCAGTTCCTTGAGCGGGAGCGGCATCTCTGCCCGATTCGGGGCCGGGGCTTCCAGCGGGCCGAGGTGGTCACGGCTACCCAGCCGGGTACGGCCTACGCCGCTTCGATGGCCGTGCTGATGGCCGCTACCAAGGTCGAGGATCATCTAGCGGATGGGGATGGCTGGTGGCGTTATGCGCCCGGCTTCTTGAGGCGCTGGCCTGACCGTTGGACTAAACGGGCACAGCAGGGGATGGCCCGCCTGGGCTTTCAAACCGAGGCTATCACCACCCACACCGCCCGGCAGGAAGCGGTCGAGCGGCAGGACAGCACCGACTTCCTCGTGTACAGCCGCCCCACCGAGTTGGCCGTCGGTGCGGCCTTTCGCCACACGGCGGTCATTGCTGCGCTGCCCGCCAACGCCGCCCCTCTCGATCAACTGGGGCAAATGTTTGGCCGGATTATGTACCTCCTCGACAGCTATCGCGACTATGCCACTGACATCGCCCAACACCAGTTCAATGCCCTGGCCCGCTGCTTTGCCCAGGCGGATATTCAAGCCGAGGCCAAACAGATTTTTGAGCAGGCCCACGCTGAATTGGTCGCCGCGTTCACTCAACTGATCCTGCCCCAGCCCGATTTGGCCCGCAAACTGCTCGTGCAGCAACTCCGCCGCATCGGACAACAGACGTTGAGCGGTCACGGCAGCGGTTGTGTCCTGCCCTCAATTGAGCCACCGCCCGACGATTTCTACGACCCGACAGCGCCAAAAAAGCGACGACCACCCCGCTCCAATGGTTATAGTGGCGGGGCCTGGTACGATGACTGTTCCTGTTGTAGTTGTGACGGCTGTTGTTGCGGCTGCTGCGATTGTAGCGGCGGCAATGATGGCTGCTGCTGCGGGGGCGATGGAAACGACGGTTGCTGCGGTGGTGACGATAGCGGCGGTTGCTGTAGCGGCGATTGTTGCTGTGGAGACGGCTGCTGCTGTGATGGTTGCGGTAGCGGCGGCTAACTAAACTGCGGGGACAGTATACTGTAACCGACCGCGACTGCCTCTGCCTAACCAGCCCGACTTAGCAAACCTCGATTGCTCGGTGCAATATTTTATTTGGATAAATGAGTCTGTAACCTTTGCAAAAAGGTGATTGTGGCAACCTCAATCACTCTGACACCCTTCCGGGCCCAGACTTTTTGATCGATAACATCCAAATCTTGTTGAACGGCATAGCCTGGTCTCTGGGGCTGACCGAGATTTTTGGACAGTTGATTATAAAGTTGACCAAAATCCGGATCAGCCAGATCAAATCCCACAAATAGCGGCGTATACTGGTTGAAAAAGCTGCTGACCAGATTGGCTACGCCTGGTGATCCGGCTAAAAGGCGAGTATGATCCTCTCGGGTTATCACCAGCGAACTTGGACGCTGGCAGGAGCCATAAAGTTTGATCAACCAGATATGTTGAGGATTTTTGTAGCGGTTGTCGTCATCATTGATAATGATATCCAGTGATTTGTCGGTTCGGTGTAGAGCCTGCTCCAACAAATTGTCCCAGTTGACAGTCACAACTCGCCTGATAGGCAAAGCAGCAATCAATTCATGCGTTGGTAGGTATTGGAATGATGGTCGGCTGATCAGCTTGCTGATTAATGCGATCAACTCGTGACGGCTCTTAACAACTTCGTACTTCTGGGCTACTTCTGGCAAAGTTGACTTTTCGCTCTTTTTTAGCCCGATATTTTCGGCCAAAGCGTGGGCCAACTGCCGATAACTCGGTATACCTCTTTTAAAAGTGGAAATCCCTTCGCCGCAGAAAAGGGCAACATTCCCCCGCCGAAACTCAAAGAGGAGTTCATCAAACGGCTTTTTCGAGAGTTTTCTGGGTCGAGGAGACGGAGGCGAGGATAAAATTTCCGTCTCTGTTGAAAGCGGTTCCGGGGGTGGATCGTTCTTCCGGATTGCCCTGTCCAGAGC
>CAZWZZ010000591.1:0-4749 GCA_964638395.1 uncultured Caldilineaceae bacterium | reverse complement strand
ATCGATGACGGCGATGGTGATGTTGTCACTACCGGTAAAAATATCCCACGCTTCCGGGGCGTCGATGTCGCTATCAGACGATCCGGCATCCTGGCCGTCGTGTAGATACCACTGTAGCCCATAATCGGGATCATTGGGGTCGCCGAGGGCATAAACTTTGGGGTTGAGCGTGGCCACCTCAACCTCGTTTCGGGCCGCCAGCCGGGCGACGAACTCGGCCTCTCGCTGGGCCGGGACCTTGAGCCGCAGCCAGCCTCCGCGAGAGGATGCTTCTAACAGGCTCACCCCATTTTCCCGGACAACCTGTTGGGCCGCCTGCCCGCTCAGTTGGGGGCGGACCTTGACGATAATTTCACCGGTGACGATGTCGGGGGCCGGTCCCTGGGCCAGAGCGGGGCGGGCCATCACCCCCATCGAGAGCAGTAATGTGATAATCAATATTCGTTTAAGCATAGCCTTCTTAACCCTCTAGTTGGTCGTGTTTGATCCGTTTCCATAATTCTTCAAAATGAATGGGAAATAGTAATACCAGATTGGCTCGGCGGCATAATTGATCGTGACCGGTACAGTTTGGGTGTCCACCACCTGTCCCACGCTATTGAGGCCGGTGATGAGCAACTCGGTGTTGTACAGGCCATACGTGACGGGACGAGTCGCGCTCAGGTCGAGGTTGGTCACGCCGGTTGAGGCGGAGGTCAAGCCGGCGGGCGGGTTGAGGGCCAGCCAGGGCACGGTCGGCGAGATTGTGGCCGTCCAGGTGACCGGAGCTTGAGCCGTGGAGGTCAACTGGAGCGTCTGGATGAGCGGCTCGGCGGTGTTATCATCAATCGCCAGGTTGACCGGAGCCGGGGCGAGTTGGAGTTGCACCGGGCTATAGGTCAACTGTATCCCGGTGCTGCGCGTGCCGAGGTCTAGCCCTGAACTGTGGGTGCCGCTGATGATGACCGTCGCGCTGTAAACGCCATAGTTGGCCGGACGGGTCAGAGTCATCGTCAGGTTGGTGGGGGAGGTGGCGGCGGAGAGCGTGCCGGATGTCGCCGACAGCCCCAGCCAGGAGACGGTGGGGGAGACCGTCGCCGTCCAGGTAATCGGCTCCGTCGTAGCGGACAGGAGTTGCAGGGTGCCGGTGGTATTTACCTGGCTATCATCCAGGAAAAAGCCGGTTTGGGCCGCTTGTGTGCTGAAATTGACCAGGGACTCCAGGGCACGCCGGGCGTTGATGCGTCCGTGGCCAAAATATGGGTCGAAGCCGGCCGCGCCCAGATCATCGGCGCTACTTTCGATGATGCTGCGGATCTCATCATCTTGCAAATTGGGGGCGTAAGACCATAGCAACGCGGCCAACCCGGAGACGTAAGGCGTCGCCATCGAGGTGCCGGCTTTGTAGTCATAATCATCTTGTCCGACAGGGATGGTACTATAAATGTCATCACCCGGCGCGACAACATCCAACCGAGTGCCATAATTGGAAAAGGTGGACCGAGTATCGCTGGACGTTGTTGAGCCGACGGCGATGACCTGGTCGTAAGCAGCCGGGCAATTGACACCATTCTGGTAATCGTTGCCGCTGGCTGCGACCAGTAACACCCCCTGATCGACCGCATAATCAAAGGCATCTTCCACAACGGTCCAATTACAGGGCCAGTCGGAGCCTGACGCAC
The DNA here is from genome assembly GCA_964638395.1 of uncultured Caldilineaceae bacterium. Lineage (GTDB taxonomy): Bacteria > Chloroflexota > Anaerolineae > 4572-78 > J111 > CAZWZZ01. Next base: position 3,088 of record CAZWZZ010000591.1, on the reverse strand, counting down.
CCAAGCTCATATTGATAATATCTGCCTCGTTATCGACCGCATAATAAATGGCGTCTGCCAGATCAAACAAACTTCCTCCATCTAATATTTTGAGCGGCATAATTTTGCTGCCCCAACTCAGGCCGGTGACACCTTGCCCATTATCGCCGACGGCGGCGGCAATCCCGGCCACATGGGTGCCGTGGCTGGTATCATCCTCAGGCGGGGCAGCCGTATCGAGAAAATTAAAGCCAGGGATAAGATTGGCCGCCAGATCAGGATGATCCAAATCTGCGCCGGAGTCGATGACGGCGATAATCACCTGGCCCCCGGCCCCGGTTTCGATGTCCCAGGCGTCGGGCGCGTCGATCTGGTCTAACCCCCACAGTTTGGTGAACTCAGGATCATTCGGTGTACCCAACGCTTGCAAAATTTGATTCCTATGGGCAAACGCAACATCGCCTCTAGCCTGCAACGTGGCGATGATGTCCGCCTCACGGCCCGGCGGCACGTTGACCCGCATCACGCCGCTGTAGGCCGACATTTCCAGTGGTGTGGCTCCCATTGCGTTGAGCAGGCTGTGTTGGTTCAATTGTAGTTGATTAGGTCGCCCGGCGACGGGGCGAAACTTGACCAGAATCTCGCCGGGAATGTAGGACGGGCCGGCTGCCGGGGGGCGTTCAGGCGGGCCGGCGGGCGGCACCTGGGCCAGACCGGGCCTGATGAAAAACAGAGGCATACTCAGGAGAAGCAGAATAATCGGGATAATTTTTGCGGTTGACATCGTTGCTCTACTTTGTGTGGTGACTTAAGTCGTCGGTAAGGTCACAGACTTATCAGGCGTGGTTCAGAAACTTGAGATGTTAGATTGACACTGGAACAACAACCAACGTAAAACGTATTGCGTAAAACGTAAAAATTTAACGATATAGCGAGCATTACGCTTTACGTTTTTCGTTTTACGGGCGGCCAGATGTCAATCTAACTTTAATCACGCCGACTTATCATTAATATTCTACCTAAGAAGTCCGCCATCAGGGAAATAGGATGCTATTTTTTTGGGAAAATAGTCACAATTTTAAGGTGGACGCCAACTTTTCCCAACCGATCCTAACGCTTTTTCAACCTACTTTTCCGGTAAAATAGTATCATTCGCTCGTCCCGGCAATTTTACCACAATCATTTGGACCTTAAAAAGTTCACCCAGCTTTATTTCGGAGTCAAAAATAATGAAACGCCCTGTCACCCGCAAAAACCATGTCCAAACGGCGGAGCGGCGGCCACAGCCAGCCGACTCCCCCTCGATGGTTGATTTGCAGCTGACCGCCAGCCACGAAACGCTCCGCTCCGTGCCCCACGAGCAGGCTTACTACCTGCTCCTCCAACCGACTCCCACGGCCGATATGACCGCCGCCCGGATGCCGATCAACCTCTGTTTGCTGGTGGATCGGAGTACGTCGATGCGGGGCGAGCGGCTGCATCAGGTCAAAATAGCTATCAATCGCATCATCGACAAGCTCCAGCCGAATGATACCCTGAGTGTCGTTGCGTTCAGTGACCGAGCCGAGGTGGTTTTGCCGGGCCAGCGGCGTGTCGATATGGCCAGAATACGCTCGGTGGTCAGCACCATTCAGCCGAGCGGCGGCACGGAAATCGCGCCCGGCCTGGAGACCAGTCTGGCGGAGATCAAACGCAATCGGAGCGAGACCACCCTCGACCATCTTATTTTGCTGACGGATGGGCACACCTATGGCGATGAGGCCGATTGTTTGGGTCAGGCCGAATGGGCCGGCCAACACCAAATTCATTTTAGCGCCATCGGCCTGGGTCACGACTGGAATGAGACCTTTCTGGATGAAATGGTTTCGCTGTCCGGCGGCACAGCGATTTATATCGACCGGCCCGACAAAGTCGAAAATATTTTTGATGAAACGATGCAGAATTTGGAGACAGCCGTCGCCCGCGAGCTGACGCTTCAGCTTGATTTGCATCCCAAAATCGAACTGCACGAGATCCACCAAATTCTACCCCACATCAACAAGATCGAGGCGCAGGCCGGACAAGCCAAACTGGGGCTGTTGAGCGCCGATCAGGAAAAGAGTATCCTGCTCGAATTTCGGGTCCAACGCCTGCCAACGGGACCGCAACAGCTTATGCGCGTCACCCTCGAGGCGGACATTCCCTATCAAACAACAGGCCGCTCCTGGGAATGGGCCGATGTGGCAGTCCAGGTGACAGAGACGCCGGCCCTAAACGTCGGCGTGCCGACGCCGGTCAAGGTGGCCTTGAAAAAGTTGGCCGTCTTCAAGATGCAATCCCAAATCGACGAGGATCTCAAAGCGGGCGATATTAAACGGGCCACACAACGACTGCAAATTATGGCCACCCGCCTGCTCGATCTGGGCCAAAATGGCCTGGCCCAGGCCGCGCTCCAGGAGGCCAAGCAACTGGCCCACACCGGCACGCTCTCCGCCGCCGGGGGCAAGCGCATCCGTTACGGAACCCGCCGCCTATCGATTTAAGGCCCTGTCAAACCCCGATATTGTCCCCGGAAATAGATCAACGGTTCGGCCAGATCCTCCGCCCGCCACAGATCGACCACCTCACCGATCATAATCCAATGGTCGCCCCCCTCGATCCGCTCCTGCAATTTACAGGCGATGGCCGCCATCGACCCATTCAGCCGAGAGGTGCCCGCCCACGGCACAAATTCGAATTCAGGCGGCGGCGTATCCTTCGGCCACATATTGGCGAAGTAGTTGGATAGTTTTTCCTGGTGACGATAGAGGATGTTCAGGCTAAAATTTTCGTTGAGTTGAAAATAGGGCAGACAATTGGCCCGTTTGTCGATGCAACAGATGACCAGCAGCGGCTCCAACGACAGCGAGGTGACGGCGTTGGCCGTCATCCCTCGCACCTGATCGCCATCATTCAAAGCCAGCACCGTCACGCCCGTGGCAAACAGACCAATCGTGTTGCGGTACTCTCGCGGCGTCACCGGGATTGGTGGTTGCTCACCGGGCATAATCACTCCTCTTCGATTGTAAAATCAACAAAATCAACATAATCTCCTTTTTTGGTTTCAGTTGCCCTTCATTATATGACTTTG
>CAZWZZ010000590.1:0-4751 GCA_964638395.1 uncultured Caldilineaceae bacterium | reverse complement strand
CTGCCCTTCCGCAAATTCCCCGGCGTCGATGCCCTCCTCGGCCCGGAGATGCGCTCCACCGGCGAGGTGATGGGCCACGCCGAACGCTTCGGGGCCGCCTTCGCCAAATCGCAGATGGCCGTCGGCGACCAACTGCCGACGCCGGATCAGGGTGCGGTCTTCATCAGCGTCAACGATTTTGACAAAAGCGCGGCTCTCAAACTGGGACGGGATTTGAAACGAATGGGCTTTAATCTGTTAGCCACCCACGGCACGGCGGAGATGTTGCGCCGGGTGGGGGTCAACGTCCAGGCCATCAACAAGGTCAGCGAGGGAGAGCCGCACATCATCGCCGCCATGCGAAAGGGGGAGGTGTCGCTGATTATCAACACCCCTCTCGGCTCCACCTCCTTTTCCGATGGGCAGCAAATCCGCACCGAGGCGGCCCGCTTGGGTATTCCGCTGGTGACCACCCTGACGGCGGCGCAGGCGGCGGTGAACGGCATCCGGGCGGTGGAGAAGCAGGCGTTGCACGTTCGTAGCTTGCAGGATATGCATGGTAAAATCTAATTGTGGCAATCGGTAAATCTTTTTTGATTAGTGAAAAATTTAGGAGCGTCTGATGTTTTCTCATATTACATCCGACCCAGCAATTTTAGGCGGCAAACCCTGCATCAAAGGAACACGTCTGAGTGTAGAATTCATCCTTGAACTTTTTGCCAGTGGCGCAACACGGGATGAAATTCTACAGGCTTATCCCCAGTTGAATGTCGAAGCTATAGAAGAGTCTCTCCGTTATGCGGCTCGTTCCATCAAAAATGAAATCATTCTGACAGCAGAATTGTCGGCATGAAGCCTTTTGATTTTGCATTGTTGGCCGACGAAAATATTCATCCTGCTGTTGTCGCTTATTTACGTCAGCAGAGTTACGATGTTCAGTCCGTCGCTGAAGAAGGGCTAAAAGGACAAAGTGACGTTGCTTTGTTACGCCACGCCCACAAATTGCAACGAGTAGTTTTGACACACGATAGCGATTTCGGCACATTGGCTGTTCTGCAAGGCGAGCCATTCACCGGTATTATTTATCTGCGCCCCGGACACATTAAAGCCGAGTTTACGATAAAAACATTGCAAGCCTTAACCAATCGTTCGCCGGATGTAAAATCACCATTCATTGTCGTTGCTGAACAAACAAAACAATCGGTGCGAATTCGAGTAAGACAACTATAATTTTCTGTTTGAATTTTGAGGAGGGAAAAATGACATTATTCGGCGGCATTGAAGCAGGGGGCACAAAATTTGTCTGTGCGGTCGGATCGGGACCGGAGGATATGCGGGATGAGATTCGCTTTCCGACGACGAAGCCGGATGAAACCATTGGGCAGGCGATTGAGTTCTTTAAGGCGCAAGCCGAGAAAGAGCCTCTAGCGGCCATCGGCATCGCCGCCTTTGGCCCGGTCGATCCCAACCCTAACTCGCCGACGTTCGGCTACATCACCACAACGCCGAAACCCCACTGGGCGCAAACCGACTTTGCCGGGGCGATCAAAGCGGCGTTGACTGTGCCGGTTGGCTTCGACACCGACGTCAACGGCGCGGCGCTGGGCGAGCATCGCTGGGGCGCGGCGCAGGATGTGGATACCTTCATCTATTTGACTATCGGCACCGGTGTCGGCGGCGGGGTGATGGTCAACGGTCAATTGCTGCACGGCTTGATTCATCCCGAAATGGGCCACGTCCAATTGCCCCATCACCCCGAAGATTCCTACGCCGGACACTGCCCTTTCCACGGGGATTGCCTGGAGGGGATGGTGGCCGGCCCGGCTCTGGAGGAGCGGTGGGGCCAAAAAGGGCAGACGTTAGGTCCTGACCACCCGGCCTGGGAATTGGAGGCCCATTACATTGCCGTGGCCCTGGCCAGTTTTATCTGCACTCTCTCCCCGCAGCGGATTATTCTGGGCGGCGGCGTGATGGAGCAGGAGCATATCTTCCCGATGATTCGGGAGCGGGTTCAGGAGTATCTGAACGGCTACGTCCAATCCCCGGCCATTTTGGAGAATATCGACACTTACATCGTGCCGCCGGGGTTGGGCAACAAGGCCGGGGTGCTGGGAGCGATTGCTTTGGCGGAGCGGGCGGCTTCCGTCTGATACTCGATGACTGGTGTCAGCTTTTTGATGAAATGAGCTGTGAATTTCGCCGATTACGAGGTTGCATCGTTTTTTGGATAAGATGTCGTAACTCAGCCAGCCGGAGGATGCCAGCCTGCCCTGACCCACAGAGTCCGCGCTCTGATGATGAGGGTATGATTCATCTGTAATAAGGCCACCGTAGCTCGACCGGAAGGTGTCAATCCTAAAATTTCAGAGCCATCATCGCTCCAGGTAAAGTGGTCGGGCCAGTGGTGCAAGCGAGGGTTAAATAAATGTGCCACCTGTTGAGTTTGTGGATCGGTGGCCTCGACGCGATAACCCTTGCTGGCGTTGCATCGGCGGCAACATAAACAGAGATTGTCAGCGGTTGAAGGTCCCTGGCGTGCTTGAGGAATAATATGGTCAATTTCAAGCGAGTAGCCGGTCAACCGCTCTGAGGTTTGGCAATACTCGCAGCGCCAGTTACCCCGTTCTTGAACAAGTTGACGTAGGCTTGGGGTGATTGTGGGCGACATCGTCAGGCGAGGATAGGGTCGTTGAGGTCGGGAATGGTATGCCCCCTTAAAGTAAGCAAGGCGAACGCCTGGGCACGATAGAGGACAGACCGATCATAGTCGGCCAGTAACATGTCTAACTCTTTCTGCTCGGCTTCAGTCAAAGATTCTACGCCTTGCCGATGCGTCAATTCCTCAAGCCGCGTCTGTTGCGTTGGCGAGAGGTGGGGCTGAGTGGCTTGCCATAAAGCCTCATCACTGTAGTAGCGCATAGCCGCCAATTCATCAGCGACATCTGCGGGTAATTGGGCTTCATCCTCCTCTAATAAGAACATTGCTTCGGCACCGGCCACCAGAATATCGGCAATATTTTGGTTGTTTTCGGTAGCCATTGCCTGCAAACGGCGGTAAAGGCGGTCGGAAAGCGTAACGGTTACTTTGTTGAGGCTCATTTGGTAAATCTCCCAATAACTTACATCAGCGGTTATTATAATCTTCCCGTAGTTTGGACGCAATTTCAACATAAAGTTTGGGACGCACCCATAAAGTTTACTCGATTTCGCCTCTTTTCTGAACCTGGCTATAATTATCTACTATGGCTAAAGTAAGAACCCGTTATGTCTGCCAGGAGTGTGGCAGCGTTCAGCCGAAATGGATGGGCCGCTGTCCCGATTGTGGCGAATGGAATACCTTGCAGGAGACCCTCGTCGAGCCGAAGAAGCCGGGGGCCACGGCTACGACGCCGGCGGCGCGGCAAGTATTGTTGGGCCGCAACCAGCCCCAACCGCTGGATGATATTTCGGCCGATAGCTATGAGCGTACCTTTCTGCCGATGGATGAGTTCAACCGGGTGTTGGGGGGCGGGTTAGTGCCCGGCTCCATTATCCTCATCGGTGGCGACCCCGGCATTGGCAAGAGTACGCTGCTGCTGCAAATGTCGGCGGGCCTGGCCCAGTCGGGCAAGGTGCTGTACGTCTCCGGCGAGGAGAGTGCCCAGCAGATCAAACTGCGGGCCACCCGGCTCAACATTCCCGGCGACAACCTTTTTATCCTGACCGAAACCAATACGACGGCCATTCTGGAGCATATCGGCCAGATGGATCCTCGATTTCTGATTGTTGACTCGATCCAGACGGTCTATCTGGATGAGCTACAGTCCGCGCCGGGGTCGGTTAGCCAGGTGCGGGAGTGTGCGGCCCGCTTCCAAGAGGTGGCCAAGGTGCGGAATATTCCGACGTTTCTGATTGGGCACGTCACCAAAAGCGGGTCGATTGCCGGACCCCGGGTGTTGGAGCATATCGTCGATACGGTGCTGTATCTGGAAGGGGAGCGGTATCACACCTACCGCCTGCTGCGGAGTGTTAAAAATCGGTTTGGGGCGACGAACGAAGTCGGTATTTTTGAGATGAGCGATATGGGCCTGAGCGAGGTTCTCAACCCCAGCGAGATGTTTTTGGCCGAACGACTGCCCAATGCCTCCGGGTCGGCCATCGCTGCGACGCTGGAGGGGACCCGTCCGCTGCTGGTCGAGGTGCAGGCGTTGGCCAGCACCACCAGCTTCGGCAATCCCCGGCGCACGGCGAACGGGGTTGATTTCAACCGGCTGCTACTGCTGGTGGCCGTCCTGTCCAAGCGGGTCGGGGTGCGTCTGACCGATCAGGATGTGTTTGTCAACGTCATCGGTGGCATGCAGATCGGCGAACCGGCTTCCGATTTGGCGGTGGCCACAGCCATTGCTTCCAGCTTTCGCAATCGCCCCGTGGCCGCCGATGTAGCTATCGTCGGCGAGGTCGGCTTGTCGGGCGAATTGCGGGCCGTCAGCCATCTGGAAACGCGCCTGAAGGAGGCGGCCAAGTTGGGCTTCAAACGCTGTCTCTTGCCCGCCTCCAGCACGCTCAAGCATATCAAAGAGCCGCCTCTGGAACTGTTGACCGCCCGCTCTTTGGGGGATGCCCTGGAGTTGGCCCTCATTTAAGCCACGCCAAGACAATCATCCCCAAAATCCGTGAAGCGTAAAACGAAAAACGTAACGTTGTTGACCCATAAGAAACGGCCCTTAAAAAAAATTAGCCGGTTCAATGGTTGTCGTAAAACGTAAGGGATTTCTGAGTAAGTCATTACGTTT
>CAZWZZ010000589.1:0-4755 GCA_964638395.1 uncultured Caldilineaceae bacterium | reverse complement strand
CCGGAGCCGTCATTCGAGGCCCTCAAAGAGCTTTTTCTCGGCAGCGATTTCTCCCGCACCCGCCCTTTCCGTGGCTCTCAAACCCCGTTCGATCACGTCATTGCCGCCCGGCGACAGGGCACGAATATCGTTCAGGCTTTCCACCCCTCTACCGCCCGCAAAGGGGGCAAGTTGTACAACCTGATTAGCGATATTTGCGCCTTTGCCAACACAAACGGCGGCACTATTTTTGTCGGCTTGTCGGATGATGCCAAAAGCCCCATTCCCGGCATCGCCCGGCCTGTCGAGGCGACCCGCACGATTCGGAGCGAGGTGGAAAAGCGCATTACGCCCCCCCTCGAAATTGCCATCGATGAGTATAAAACGCAGGGCAAAAAGGTTTTGCAGGTCACGGTTCCGGTTGGGGCCGACCCGCCCTATGTCATCGACGAGAACAAAATTTATGTGCGGGATGAAACCGACAGCAACCTGGCCGTGCGGGATGAAATCGTGGCCCTGGTCGAGCGGCGGCTCAAGGCCAAAACGGGCGAGGTTGCGGAGCAACCGGTCGAAGAGAAGGCTCCGGCCACGACCGGTTCGAAACCGGACGCAGAGTCGCCCAATGGTCTGCTGTCCGAACCGAAAACCGGCGTGGAAATCGTTCTGGCCGAGGCTCGCAAAGGCAAAAATTATTACAGCCTGCGCGACCTGCGGAACGGCAATGTCGTCCACAACGTCACCCGCCAATCAGCCCGCAAATTGTGGCAATACGCCTTGACCGAACATGAGACCAACGCGGTGGACGCCAACAAAGTCAACTGGCAGGGGGACATCGGCATCTGGCGCAAGCATAGCCGGGGGGGACGCACCCGCTTCGATCTGGTGCAGCGGGCGCCCGACAACAGTCTGCACGTTTATTACGGCGTGACCGAAGATGGTCTCCACGGTCCCTGGCAGACATTGATCGACAACGCTAACGATTCTTGAGGCATTTTATGCAAAGCAACGTCGGTATTTTAACCATCAGCGACCGGGGCGCGGCGGGCGATTATGAGGACCGCAGCGGCCCGGTCATTCGGGAGATCATCACCGCCAACCTCGAAGCCGTCGTCACCCAGACCGCCATCATTCCCGACGAGATCGACACCATCAAAAACACCCTCATCGAATGGGTCGATCAACAGGGCCTGGCGCTGATCCTGACCAGCGGCGGCACCGGTTTTGCCCCCCGCGATGTCACCCCGGAGGCCACCCGCCTGGTCCTCGACAAGGAAGCGCCCGGCCTGGTCTTCGCCATGCTCCGGGATAGCCTGGCCGTCACCCCCCACGCCATGCTCTCCCGGATGGTGGCCGGGATTCGGGGCCACAGCCTCATCATCAACCTGCCCGGCAGCCCCAAAGCCGTCCGCGAAAACTTGACGACGATCCTGCCCGCCCTGCCCCACGCCCTGGAGCTACTCCGGGAGGATCCGGCAGCGGAGCAGGGGCATCAGATCACGGGAGCAAAGGGCTAATTTTTCCCCTCACTCTTTGCCCACTTCACGATTTACGGTTACAGTACAGCCTGCACAACCGACAGCCATATACAAGGAGACAACGATGACCAAATTCGCCTATTTCGAGGGAGATATTGTGCCGATTGAGCAGGCCACGGTCAGTATCACCTGCAACACGCTCCATTACGGGACCGGCTGCTTTGGCGGGCTGCGGGCCTACTGGAACGAAGCGGAGGAGCAACTGTACGCCTTTCGCCTGATCGAGCATTACACCCGCTTTCTGAATAGCGCCAAGCTGCTCCTATGCCGCTTCGACTACACGCCGGAACGATTGGCCGAGATCACCATCGAGCTACTTAGCCGGGAGGGGTGGCGACAGAACTGCTATATCCGGCCCATCGCCTACAAAAATGATGAGGTTTTTCGGGTCTGGCTGCACGACTCGGATGATAAAGTGGCCATCTTTAGCCAGAGCGTGGGCAAATATCTGGAGGCGGACACGGGGGCCAATGTCTGCGTGAGTTCCTGGCGGCGGGTCGATGACACGGCCCTGCCGGCCCGGGGCAAGGTCAACGGCGCTTACGTCAACAGCGCCCTGGTCAAAAGTGACGCCATGCTGAGTGGCTTCGATGATGCCATCGTTCTCAACCAGGATGGCCACGTCTCCGAAGGCAGCGCGGCCAACTTTATGATGATCCGGGATGGGGTGTTGATTACCCCGCCGGTGACGGCCAATGTGCTGGAAGGCATCACCCGACGCACGGTCATCCAACTGGCCCGCGAGGTGGTCGGTCTGGAGGTCATCGAGCGGGACATCGACCGCACCGAACTATATCTGGCTGAGGAAGCCTTCTTCTGCGGAACCGGCGTCCAGATTGCCGCCATCGGTAGCATCGACCACCGCACCGTCGGCACCGGCGCAACCGGCCCGCTGACGCAGCAACTCCGGGAGGCTTATTTCGATGTGGTCATGGGCCGCAAGCCGGCCTACCGTCACTGGCTGACGCCGGTCCCGATGGGAGAGCGGGTTTAATTTTTTCCTGAACGTAACAACGCCTCCATCTCCGCCCGATACTCGGCCCGTCGCTGCTCGTTCGGGGCGCTCTCGAGGGCCAGGCGGAAATATTGGGCGGCAATGGCCGGGCGGCGGCGATTCTCGCGGGCCAGGCCGATATAGAGGCGGTGATCGACCGGCAGAGCAAAACCCTGAATCTCGGTCAACAGTTGATCGGGACTGGCCGTGGGACCGAGATAATAAACGGCGATCAGCGGATCCAGTTGAAGGCGAACGGCCCCCTGCTCCCCCAGCCAGGCCCGAATCTGATCGGCCTGTTCCCCCATATACTCCACGAAAATGCTCATAATAACCCAACTGCGCTCTGTCCGGTTGACCCTGGCTTGAATATTGGCCAGATCATCAAACGTATCCGGCGGAGCGTAATGATCGGGCCGGTACCAATTCAACGTTGACTCGGCATTGACGGCGATGATGGCATCCTCCGGCCCGGCGTTCTGGGCCAGGAAACGGTTCACCAGCCGCCAATCCTCCTTCTCATTGATCCGATAATAACGGTCGAGACCATCGCTGAAATTGAGCAAAACAATGCCGCCGATGATGAGCAGGGCTGCCCACGACAGCCAGCGGGGGCGGGCGCAGCGCAACCAGCGGGGCAGAGCCAGCAACCCGGCGCTGACCAGCAGCAGATAGGCAGGCAGGGTCGAAAAGATGTAGCGCGTGGCGAAAAATTCATTGCGATGCACCAGAAAGCCAACAATAGCCACAATCGGCAGGATGAGCCACAGACAGACAAAGAGGGCCAACTTGAAGCGGCGGCGGCCAATCAGGTAAATTAGCCCCAGCCCGGCCAGGCCGTTGATGAGTTGCAGTGTGGCCTCTTGCCCCCCGGCCCCCAACGGCGTCAAAATCTCGTAGCGGAGGAAATGCCAGTTGACGTCGGGCGGGGAGCTATTGTTGTCGATTTTGGCTTCCTGGGCCGAAACCTCGATGCCGAGGGCCGCTTTAGCCGTAACGGTCGTGACTTTAATGAAGGTCGGTCCCCAACCTATCAGCAGCAGAATTAGCAGCGCCACTGCGCCACTCCCGACGAGGGCCAGTAGAGCTTTCGTCGCCGGGCGACGGTGGCGATTATTATTGAAGAGAACATCCACGACGGCGAAGATCAACCACGGCCCGAAAATGACCACGGCAAAAAGATGGGACAGGGAGAAGATAATCACCCCAATCTGCATCAGGATGAAATCACGCCAGCGCCAGCGGCGTCGCAGAAGCCAATAGCCATAGGCGGCCAGCATCACCCCCAAAATGAGCCAGGCATAGGGCCGCACTTCCTGGCTATAATGCAGATGGAAGGGGGAGAGGACCAACAGCAGCATCACCACCCAACCCGTGGCCCGGTCGAACAGCCGCCGCCCCAGTTGGTAAGCCAGCGGCAGGGCCAGCGTGCCCAACAGCGCCGCCGGGAGGCGCACCCAATACTCCTGCCGCCCCAGCAAAATCCAAAGGTGGCTGGTGATGTAATCGAGAGGCACGGCGGCGTGGCTCGGCAGGGACGGCAAAATCTCTCGGAGCGGCTGCTGGGCGATGTCCAGTTGCAGCAATTCGTCATACCACAGGCTCTCGGTGGCCAGATGGGACAGGCGCAGGGCAAAGCCGAGCAGGATCAGGACCAGGGGGCTGTAACGAAGGATGGTCGCAGTGAGACCGAGACCGGTCTGGTTTTTGAGACCTTGCCGTTCCGGCCACAATGAAACGGGAGAGACGCCGGCTACGGCCCGCCGTCGCTCCGGTCGGACTGCGCCGGAAGATATAGATTTTATATTGTCCGGAAGTGAACGATTGTGAGTCACGAATCTATCATCCAAAAAGTCACGGCTCTATGAGCTTTTGTGGGGTAGCGACCGCATCCTAATGCGATAGCGGGCATAAGGATGCCCTCACCACAAAAAATCTCAGAGAACCAAAATCACTCGCTACTAAGCACCGCCGGCTGTCTACCAAACAACGCCTCGATCTCAGCCTCATACCCGGCTCGAATCTCAGCCGTCGGGGCGCTGGCCAGGGCCATCGAAAAGTATTGTTGGGCGACGGCCGGCTCGCGCCGGTTCTGGCGGCCCAGCTCGGCGTACAGGACGTGATTGACCGGCAGGGCAAAGCCGCGTACCTCGGCCAACAACTGTGGCGGCGAGGCCAGCGGGCCGACGTAGTAGACGTGGATCAAGGGATCGAGAACCAGCTTCACCGCCCCCTGCTCCTTGAGCC
>CAZWZZ010000588.1:0-4759 GCA_964638395.1 uncultured Caldilineaceae bacterium | reverse complement strand
GACAATTCGCCGACCTATCGGTTTATCCAGACGCTTCAAATCCCGAACGGCTTCCTCTAAAATACGAACTTCGTACATCAGCCCTAACCCAAATCGAGTTGGCGAACGACATCCTCAAACGCCTCTCCTCGTTCCCCCTGAGCTACCCGTTCTTTCTGATGCAGCAACCGGGTTCGCACCGCTTCTTTGAGATCGCCTTCGTCAACATCGGCCAACAGTTCCAGCAACTTTCGCTCAACCGCGGCCTCGATAATTTCAATCAGTTCTTCTTTGGTCATCTGAGAAACTAGGGTTTCCATAGCAATGCTCCTGATTTTTTCAATGGTGATGTCCCCACCGGGCCAGCAGGTCAATTGATGGTGATGGGTTGATCCGACATGAGCGGGTCTCCTGACGTGGATACCCGGTATCATGGCCCGAAGGCAGCGGGGCGGCAAAATCCAGGCCGAGCCGAGCGGTTGCAGAAAAAGACCAGACTTTTGATTAAAATCTACAAATTAAACAGCAAATTCAACCAATTGACAAATGCTTGTGCAAGCGGCTGATTGTGACTCAATACTTGAGCAGTAATAGCCTGACCCATAGGTTGTCCAGGAGTTTTCTGCCATGCTAACCATGTGTGGATGAATGCCTTTTGGTGGTGCGTGAGAGAATATTTATTCAAACCTTCACTTTCAATTTCATGCAAAATGCCTTCGGCTTTCGTTGCCAGCAGGTCGTCGTCCGGGATAAGATGGGAGACAAAGTTTTCGAGTATCCCTGGTAGATCATTATTCGGCATTAACCAAATGCCAATTCGAGGCATTCGATCAACCTCAATTATAGAGCCATTTAGTCTAGGGTTGGATGGCAAATTTGAATATCCGGCTTCCCTTAAACGTTCACAAACTGCATCCCACCTGCTTTTAAGATTCTGATCCGCGTCTAAGATGATACCAAGTGCCCTAAGTCTAGAAATCTTTAACCTAACAGGAATACTTTTGAGTAAAGGCTCTACACCACCGTTATCTTCTCCTGGTATTTCAACAGAGAAAGTTTCTGGCACCCGGTGCTGTTCGCATAAAGCCCAGACAACATGTCTATCATTCTTTCCCTCGACGAGCAATTGCGCTGTATCGATTAAGTCAGGCATTAGCGTACCTCTATATCTTGCTCAATAGCGATACCTAATTCATCAGCTAAGTAAGGTACTGCTTTGATTTGATTATCTATCCTTTCAAGACGAATTAGTCGGCCTAACTCAACATCTTGAAATTCGGCAAGTGCTTGCTGAAAAGCCTTTACGCAATCCCAACTATGTGTGGTAGCAAAAACTTGTGCATTCTGTTTATGAGCCGTTTCAAGAATTAGTCGCCACATATCTTTAAGAACTGCGTAGTAAAGTCCCGTGTCTATTTCATCAACAAGTAATGTTCCTTTACCGACGCTTACTAATGAAGCCACTATGGCTAAGATACGTCGCATTCCATCACCCATACTTCCCAAAGGAATTGGCTCTTCTTGATCGTCTAAGCGCAATAAAATACCACTATTAGATGTTTGGCTACTAGTGAAACTAATTCGATTTACCTTTGGTTCAAGTATTTGCAGAGCCTCAACTACTTTATCCTCTTTTGGAGTCAAGGTAATCCTATCCCATAAAATTGCTAACTCGTCATACCCAAGATAATTTGTAGTAATTAGTTTAGAGTCGCCTAATGGTAGAGAAGTTTTTCGCAAGTACGCCCTTGAATAGGGTCGAGCAGATACTAACCCATCAACCTCCAAACGCATTGAGACCCTACTGGCTTCCGACTCAAACCCAGAATGCTCAAAAACAAGATAACCAACTTGTTCATCTATTTCTATTTCTGCATCATCTTCATCGGGAAGAAACGAAAGCTGACCGGGATCAGGTATCTGGTCTTCTTTCGCCTCAAGCAAAGCAATCTTGAGGCTCATACTTTGACGATTATTGGAAAAAATTCTAATTACCTGTCCAAATTTTTGCAAACGTCCGTGAAAAATGTGCGAAATTTGATACCCGCCACGAGTACCTCTTTCAAGTCGAGGATCGATCGTCCCTGAGACATACTCACCCCTCTCATTTAATAAATAAATCAAACTTGAACGAACATCATCGCTTGTCAAGAGATGAGTCGCTTCTAGTAAACTACTTTTACCAGAATTGTTCGTGCCAACTATAAGATTGACCCTGGCTAACGACGTGATCTCAAAATGCTCGAATAGACGATATTTCTCAACAATTAGATCATGTAACATGTGAGGTTTCCCAATTTATTTTTATTGATTATAAGTAACCATTAGTTTACCAGACTTCCCCACTATGGTTAAATATAGCTTTGTAACTTTGCAGCCCCACGAAAATATGACCAATGTACAAAGACAGGTGAAAGATGGGAGAACGATGCATCAACCAGAGCCCTGTAGGCGTACTGCGTTAAAGAACAAAAAAGCGACCTCCTGATTACAACCCCCCCAACACCCCGTCAATCTCCCCATCCCCCAAAAAGAACTACCTCCCCCCTCCCTTCGACCTAGTTCTTTTCCCCCCAATATCCCTCGTTAATCCCTCTAAAAAGCGGCGGCGAACGATTGAGACGGAGCGGGGCTTCTGGTACAGTGAGGGTAATTCCCAAGATGGACTAATTTAGTTGGGCATCTCCAAGAAAACAACGGTTCAACCGGCGGTAAAACGTAAATCGTAAAACGTAGGGGCTTTATTTCGTGCGTAGGATTTACGTTTCCCGTTTTACGTTTTACGGACTATCGAGCAACCGCTTGAAATCTTGCACGCGCCTGACAGCCAATACCAAGGAGGTATGAAAATGAGTCTCGGTTTACAAGCTCTATTGGCAGTGCTGCCTATTTTAGTGGCAGCGATTTTATTGATTGGGTTGCGCTGGCCCGCCAAGTGGGCCATGCCGATTGTGTACGTGGTCGCCGTGGTCATCGGCCTGTTTGCCTGGGGGGTTCCCGCTGCCCGGATCGCCGCTTCGACCATTCAGGGGTTGTTTATTACCTTTAACATTCTATTTATCATCTTCGGCGCGATTTTGCTGCTGAACACGCTCAAACATTCCGGCGCGGTGACGGCCATTCGGAACGGCTTCACCAACATCAGTAGCGACCGCCGGGTGCAGATCGTCATCATCGCCTGGCTGTTCGGCTCCTTCATCGAAGGCGCCTCCGGCTTCGGCACGCCCGCCGCTATCGCCGCGCCGCTGATGGTCGCCCTCGGCTTCCCGGCCCTGGCTGCGGTCATGATCGGCATGATGATCCAGAGTACGCCGGTCACCTTTGGCGCGGTCGGCACGCCCATTCTGGTTGGGGTCAGGGGCGGTCTGGAAAGCGAGCAGTTGACCGAAACCCTGAGTATGGCCGGTTGGCAATTCAGCGATTATCTGCAACTGATTACCGTCGAAGCCGCCGTCCTGCACGGCATCACCGGCACGCTGATCCCCTTGCTGATGGTGATGATGATGACCCGCTTCTTTGGCCGCAACAACTCCTGGACCGAAGGCTTGTCGATTATGCCCTTCGCCATCTTCGGCGGCCTGGCCTTCACCATCCCTTACGTCCTGACCGGCGTCTTCCTGGGACCGGAATTTCCGTCGCTGTTGGGCGGTCTGGTCGGTCTGGCCCTGGTCACCTTTTCCGCCAGCAAAGGCTTCCTCGTCCCCAAAGACACCTGGGATTTTCCGCCCCCCTCCGAATGGAAGAATGATTGGATGGGCACGTTGGAAATCAAACTGGACGCCCTGGCCGGGAAAGCACCCATCTCCACCTGGATGGCCTGGGTTCCTTACGTCCTGGTGGCCGTCATCCTGGTTCTCAGCCGCTTGCCGGAACTGGGTCTCAAAGCCCTGCTCCAAAGCTGGACCATCTCCTGGCCCGACATTTTCGGAACCGGCATCGCCGGCTCCAGCCAGCCGCTCTATCTGCCCGGCTTCATCCTGATCGTCGTCGTCGCCATCACCTACTTCCTGCACCGGATGAACTTCGGCGAATTGAAAGCCGCCATCTCCGACTCCAGCAAGGTCATCCTCGGCGCGGGCTTCGTCCTCATCTTTACCGTGCCGATGGTCCGGGTTTACATCAACTCCGGCGTCAACGACCTCGGTCTGTCCAGTATGCCCGTCGCAATGGCCGAATGGATCGCCGCCAACGTCGGCGGGGTGTGGCCGCTCTTCGCCCCGACGATTGGGGCGCTGGGGGCCTTCATCGCCGGGAGTAACACCGTCAGCAACCTGATGTTCAGCCTCTTCCAACACGGCGTGGCCGAACAACTGCTCATCTCCGGGGCGTTCGTCGTGGCCTTGCAGGCCGTCGGGGCCGCCGCCGGGAATATGATCGCCATTCACAATGTTGTGGCCGCTTCTGCCACCGTTGGGCTGCTCGGTCAGGAAGGGAACACCCTCCGCAAAACCATCATCCCCACCCTCTACTACGTCGTCGTCGTCGGTATCTTCGGTCTCATCGCCGTCTACGTCCTCGGCATCACCGACCCCGTCAACCAACTGGCCCTGGCCGAAGCCGCCCTGAGCGGCAATTAACTCTTCACCGGGGCGTGAGCGGCCTCGGCGGGCCAACGGTGTAGACAAACCCGCTCCCGCCGAGAGCCGCCTCACTCTCCAAACACGTTGCCCCCCCCGGGGACTGGGGGGGCAACGACCCACGCTACCCCCACCCCGCCTACCCCCTACGACAAACTCAGGACTCAGCCTGCTAGGGGGAGGGGCGAAAACCAAAACCTCCC
>CAZWZZ010000587.1:0-4768 GCA_964638395.1 uncultured Caldilineaceae bacterium | reverse complement strand
CTGGTTGACTGACATATCCAAGACTTCGGAAGTCTGCGTCCCGGTTAATCTGGCTATCAGCGTCGGTTTCAGAGACTTCCGAAGTCTCAATCGCGGCTGAATATTAGTTTTGTCAGTCAATCAGCAATGAATAGTTTAACAAGGTTGGTCGATGAAAGAAGTTATAGTTTTTTCAGAATTCGCCAAATCCAATCTCCATAAATACAGGGTGTTATTTCGTAATGAGTATCTTCTCGGATTACGGAACAAAGACTATCGCATCAACTTCCGGAGCTTGAAGAAAGCCGCTAATCCGTGGTTACTGGGGTTACTTCTCCTTAGCCTCATCCTACGTCTTTTCCAGATTAGCGACTGGTCCTTTTGGCACGACGAAGCCCTAACCGTGCTGTTGGCTCAGAAGTCAATACCTGAAGTGATTGCTATCACCGCGACCGATGTTCACCCGCCACTCTATTATTTGATTGTCAAAGGATTTCTTCTATTTGGGCAGAATGAACTGACGGCACGTTTGCCCTCGGTTTTGTTTGGCGTAGGTTCCGTGTTAGCACTTTACTTACTGGGTCAGATGCTTTTTGATAAGGCTGTTGGGTTGGTCGGCGGCTATATTTTGGCAATATCTCCGTTACAGCTTTTTTATGCTCAAGAAGCGCGGATGTATACTCAGTTGGTTTGCCTGACAATTTTGAGTGTTTGGTGTTTGTTTTATGCGTTACAAACCAACCAGGGGCGGTGGTGGTCATTCTTCGTCATCGGTGCCACTTTGTCCTGCTACACGGCTGATTTTGCTTTTCCGGTGTTAGGTGCCATGGGAGTATATGTTCTATTCATTGACCGCCGCCGTAAACGGATTTATCGTTTTCTCGTCGCTACAGGAGTCATCGTTTTACTCTATCTGCCGTGGTTGAGCATTTTTATTACTCAAACTCGCGCCGTAGCTGCTACGTATTGGATTGCACCGCCTCATCCGCTGCTGCTTTTTACAACGGTGTCGGGCTTTTTTACCAGCTATACCTTACCGGCCTGGGGCATTATCATCTCCCTAGCGGCGACGTTGTTTATTATTTTTGTGGCTTTAAATAGCCTACGTCACGCTTTACGACAACAGCGCGATGTAAAAGTCTTGAGTTGGCTTCTTTTATGGGGTGCGATACCCCTTGCGACAATGCTATTGATTTCTTGGTTGGTCGTTCCCATTTTTCAACTCCGTACAGTGATGACAGCGGCTCCAGCATTCTATCTGCTGGTGGCTTGGGCGATTATTCGTACTCCATACAGACACTTGAATCTATTGATTTTTTTGCCGTTACTAGCAATGATGGGAATATCGATATTTAACTTTTACTTCAACCCGGTTTTTGCTAAACCGGCATGGCGAGAAGCCGCGTTCTATGTTCAATCGCAAACACAAGCAGGCGATGTTGTTTTTCATACCAGCCCTGGTTCGCTTTTGCCCTTTTTGGCTTATGAAACCAACTTGACAAACACGAAGCATATTTTATTGCCCGATCCCGAAGTGTCCCGTCAGAATGCTCCTTCCCAACCAATTTTAGCCGCAGTGGCTGGTTCGCCACAAACTGTCGAGGCTGTGATTACCAAATACAACCGAGCCTGGCTGGTGATTGGCTTGGATCAGTCAATTGCGTATCAAACGGCGCAAAAGGCACAGTTCGATACGCGCTTTCTGCTCTTTGAAGAGAATGAGGTTGGAAGTATTTATATATTTGGATATCGGATAAAACGGTAAATTTACTATTGTGAAATTAACACGACGTGATTTTCTGCTCCTAATCATCATCATCTACTTCACCTTTATTGGCGGTACATTTTACAGCCAATTCAATCTCACCCTACGCATAACCAATCAAATCATCGTCACCGGCCTTTTGAGCGTCTGGTTATGGCGCAAGATACGAACCGGTGAGGGACTGCCCCGCACTTATCTCGATTTGCCCCTCCTTTTCTATCTCCTGGTCAATCTCATCAGCGCTGTGGCCGGTTTATCCCCTCGCTTTAGCCTGGAGATGCTCTGGTTTACCCTGATCCACATCCTGGCCTTCTATGTATTAGTCGATCTAATGCGCCGGGGCTGGACGCCCAAAATAGCCTGGGCTTTCTACATGGCCTCAGCCGTGGTCTGTTTGGTGGGGATGGCTGAATTTTTGGCCTGGTATGTGGGCACGCCGCTGTTTGCCAGGTTTGCGTTGGGCTGGTTGGAGATTGGCGGCTGGCAAGACCCCATCCCGCCCTATATCTATCGTCTGGCTATCACCCTAAACGGCTCCACCCCCCTGGCCGCTTATTTAGCCCTACTCACCCCACCCGCCTTTGGCTTGATCCTGTCCCTCCCACCCCGCAACCAAAATCGCCAGGCCCTACAGATTTGGCTAGTTCTGGCCTTCATTGTCCAAATTTTGACCTTTTCGCGGGCCGGTATTTTGGCTTTGGGCGTCTCCCTGCCCATAACGTTTGTTAGTATCGGCTGGCTCAAAGGGTGGCGATGGACTAACCTGAAAGCGGTGTGGCGGCGTCTGAGTGTAGGGATACGGTTGACGATCATCACCGCTGGCGTGATCGTCAGCGGTGTCGTCGGTTTGTGGTTCTGGCGGAGTTTTGCCAACCGCACCGGAAGTACAAATTTTCGATTTACCCTGTGGGAGACAGCCATCCGTATTTTTCAGGAGCATTGGCTGACCGGGGCCGGTCCCGCTAACTTTGGCCGCGCCCTGCTCTACTTCAACGACCCCTTGCTCCCCCGCCGACAGATTACGACAGCCCACAGTATTTATTTCAACACGGCGGCCGAATTGGGGCTGTTGGGTCTGCTGGTCGGTCTGGGCTTATTCCTGGCCGTTGGCTGGAGTGTCTGGCAACATTGGCGGCAAAGCCAGTCTGAGACTCACCAGATTAGGCTGATTGCCTGTGGCGCGGCGCTGCTGGGCTTGGCTGCCCAAACCCTGGTCGATACCTACATGGCCACCCCGAATATGTTGGTGATGCTGGCCGTCATCGCTTACGTGGTTGCCCCCCTGTCACCCGGCCAGCCGACATTAACCCCGCATCGCCGGTATCCCGCTTATGCGGCCCTGTTCGCCCTCTTTATGTACGCCGGAGCTTTGTTCTGGCTCAGTCGGGCCGATTTTTATTTCAGCCGTAGCCTGAGATACGAGCAAGCCGGGCAACTGGAGGAAGCGGTGGCTCAGGCAATGATCGCCCATCAGCTTGACCCCTATTTGTCTCACCGACTGTTCCGCCTGGCTTTTTTGGAAGCTAAAATGGCCGACCAGACGGGCGACCCTGCGCTGGCCGAGGCCGCTATCAATCACTACAAGGCAGCTCTCCGGCAAGAGCCTATTCTGGGTATAAATTCAGCCAATCTGGCCGGTGTTTTGTGGCCACAGGGCCACCGGGCCGAAGCCATCGAGATGATGCGGCGCACAGTCGAGGTCGAGCCGCACCCGCTCTACTTTATCAATCTGGGCTATTTCTACGAGCAAGAAGAGAGGTGGGCCGAGGCCGGTCAGGCTTACGGCAGCGCCTTACGACGTTCGCCCGCTCTGGCTGCCTCCGATTTTTGGCAGGCGTCGGCTACCCGGAGCCAACAATGGCCCCACTTTGTCGAGGCGGCTCTTAGTGAGATGCGGGCTAATCCTGCCGCACAGAATAATCTGCGAGTCAATCTAGCCCTGGCCCAGCAAAAATTTGATGCCATTGAAGTGCTAATTGATCCAGTTTCTTCTTCATCCTATGAGACTTTTAATGATGATCTGATAGCGTTGTACCTCCATCAAAATCAGATTGATAAAGCCGAAGCGCTCCTAAAACAATCCCCACAAACCGCACAGGATTATTTCTTGCAAGGCAGAGTCCAACTCGACGCGAAAGCGTATGCCCTGGCCGAAAAGTCGCTCAAGACGGCTGCTTTTCTATCCCATCCTCGCGCCTACTACTATCTGGGCCAACTGTATGAGCGGCAAGCACAGCTTCAAGCGGCCGAGATGGCCTACCAGCGCGGCTTTGCCCCCCGTTATCTCCCTGAAAACATCCCGGCTGCCATTTATGATCGTTTCGGCGCGAGTGATTTGGTTCCCCAACTGTTGCGCGTAGGGGCGGGCGCTCGCCAGGCTGAGGCGTGGCTCGCTCTGGCCGATCTGTATGAAGCGCAGGGCCGTTTTGAAAAAGCGCAACGGGTTTATCGCCTTCTTCTGGCCGAAGACCCCTTCCTGGAAATCGCTCGGAAACGGCTGGAGCAACTCAATTGAGGCTTCGATAATGTTGACCCATAGACCACCCAACTCCCCCTTACTTGTCGTTGCGATCCAGCTTGGTCTGTTGATCTTGGTATTGTACTACACCTTTATTGGCGGCCATACCGCCCAGGTCATCTACGACCATCAATGGCGACTCGTCACCCTGTGGCTGACCCATCTTATTGTTGGCAGTTGGCTGACGTGGCGGGTCATTCGCCGACAACCAATCCCATCCACGCCGTTCGACCTGCCACTGCTTGGCCTGCTCCTGACCTGGGGCGTGGCGACGCTGTTCTCCGTCAACCCAATGTACAGCCAGGAGACGCTATTCTTCTTCATCGGCTATCTGCTCCTCTTTTTTATGGCAACGGATGTCGGACGTTGGCCGTGGCTCGCCGAGTTGTTCGTCAATGCGCTGATTGCGGTGGCCGGGCTAATCTGGATGTTGGCCCTCTTGCAACTTGGCTGGTGGTTCGAGGATGCCGCCCAATTAGCCCAGGTTTTTGGTGACAACCTGGTAG
>CAZWZZ010000586.1:1285-4773 GCA_964638395.1 uncultured Caldilineaceae bacterium | reverse complement strand
ACGTCGGCGACGGCGGGCGTGGTGCAGGTCATGGGGGGGGCGCGGGGCACGATGGCTTCGAAGTAGGGGTTGCCGGAGGTGAGGCGGGGGAGGGGGAGTTGGTACATATAAAACATATTAACGGTTGTAGCAATTTTCTGTCGAAGAAGATAGTCTAAACAAAGGCTATTAAAAATGCCGGATAGAAAAAGTGAACAGAAATCTTGAGATTCTTCGTTATCTTCGATAACAGCAACGGTATCACAAATAGTTTGTGGAGGAATAACGGCCGCAATTAGCGTCCGAGTATCTGTTGAGCGTGCAATGCGACGGTAACCGACACGATAGTGTTGCATTTGTGAGGCAGTATTAGTCTTAATATCGTTTACACTTTCCTCAGCAATCCAGAATTCGTGTGGAGCAAAGTGAGCATCAAATTGGTGCAACATCCGCCCATTGTAAATAGCGACTGGCCCCCCGACTTGATTAAACAAATGTCGATCATTTGTCATATCAAACTCACGATTCAAACGTACATTCCAAATCGTTTCAAGTTTTTCGCCTAACAGCGGCCAATTTCCATATAGTTTCTCAGTCACATCGTAATCTTGCTGGACTTTGAACTCCATTAGACTTAAACTATCTGGGCTAAAACGATGTAATGCTGCTCGTTGAACATATACCAAATTTGCTGGATTAGCTAAAAATGCTGGTAATTCTTCTGGTCGAATTGCTACACGGGGGTCAAAACGAAATGCAGTCCAAAAACCCTCACTCTGTTGCCCTTTTTGTACCCCCAACAAAGTAAATTGAAATCGGTGGTCAACATCGGGAAAGAAAAACCGCTCATTGCTGAAGTTATAAAGATACTCAATCCGTCCTTCATTTAGCATCATTTCCCGTAGTTCCTTCGTCCCCAAATCTGAATAAATGCCTGACGGCACCACAAAGCCCAAACGCCCTTCATCTCTCAGCAAATCATAAGCCCGCTCCAAGAATAGCTTGTGGGTGGCCGTATCGCCCCGGCCCTGGCGGGTGAAATCGGGGCTGCCTTTCAGGTATGTTGCCTGGGCCTCGATGCGGGCTTTCTGGACCAACCAGCCTGCCTCGATGGCCGGGTCTGCGGCGTTCAACTCTTTGATGCGCCGCTCGGCCTTTTTGCGGGTCAGCTTGCTTTCGATTTGGTCATCGAATTGGGCGTAATATTCCCGCAGGTCCGGCTTGACGATTTCCCAGGGCGGGTTGCCGATGATGATGTCGAAGCCGGCGGCCTGGCCGAGGGCGTGGCCCTGCTCATCAACGAACACTTCGGGGAATTCGACGGCCCAGTTGAAGGGGCGCTGGGTGGCGGGGTCGGCGAACTGGTCGGTCAGGGGGGCGGCGAGGCTGGCGTTGAGGCGGGCGGTACTGTCGAGCGTCTCCCGGAGGAGGGCGTCCCGCTGGGGACCGTGGGGCAGGGTCAGCAGCTCGCGGCGGCGGCGGTGGAGGCCGGCCAGCGCGGCGGCGTGGTCGGCCAGGCGGGGGTCATCCGGCCTGGCCCCGATGAGGGCGTTGCCCACTTTGACGTTCTGGTTGAGGATGAGGGGCAGGTAGCGATCCCGGCTGGGCTGGTCGGCGATGGCCCGCATAATCAGGTTGACGGTGGCAATCTCGGCCGCCTGGGGGTCGAGATCGACGCCGTACAGATGCCGCTCCAGGATCAGGCGGGGGTAATTTTGGAGGCGGTTCAGCCGGGCGTTGTAAATGCCGATTTTGGCCTCGGCCTCGATGGGCAGCAGCCCCTCGTCGATCATGCGCCGGATGGCCTCGTCCCGCTCCGCCGTCAGCCGCTCGATCTCCCGGCGGTAGAAGTCGGCCAAAACTTGATAGGCGTAAATCAAAAAGGAGCCGCTGCCGCAGGCCGGATCGAGGCAGCGCAGGTCGCGGATGTCGTCGACGGTTTTGGGGTGGGTTGGCTCCCCCGACCCCTCAGCGGGATTTGGCCCCCCCGACCCCCCAGCGGGATTTGGCCCCCCCGACCCCCCAGCGGGGGGAGAAGACTGAACGGTTCCCCCCGCTGGGGGGCTAGGGGGGCTACCTTGACTCCCCTCCCTCGATTCGGGGGAGGGGTCGGGGGTGGGGGTTGTCGGCGGCTTCCCATCCGGCGTGCCGTATAGATAGCGGCCCAGCGAATTATCGACCAGGTAGCGGACGATGACCTGGGGGGTGTAGTAGCTGCCCTGTTTTTTGCGGGTTTCGAGGTTGTCGGCGGTGCGGACGCTGCCGTTGACGCGGGCCAGGGTTTTGCCCAGGTATTGCTCGTAGGTGTTGCCCATAATGTCGGCGGACATAGCCCGGTAGCGGGCTTCGTACAGCTTTTGGACCAGGTCGCCCAGAACGTCGTCACTAAAGACGGCTTGATCGGCCAGGTCGGGGGCGAAGAGGGCGGAGTTGTGCAGCTCATCGAAGCGGCGGTACAGTTGGCGGAAGAAGTCGCCCAGGCTGAAGGTGTAGGGGTTCCGCTTGCAGATTTCAAAGAGGCTGAAGAGGGTCCCGGCCGGGGCGATGAGGTGATCTTCGGCAAAGCGAACGACCACCAGCCGGTCGAGGACGCGCTGCACGACGCGGCGCAGGGCGACGACATCGACCGCCTCCTCTGCGGTGAAGGCCCACGGGTTGGCGGCGGGCCGGGCGATGAGGTCCTGGGCCAGCCGCTCCCGCCAGGTGTTGATGAAGTTGAGGTAGTCGGTATCGACATCCTCCCGGTGGCGCTGGTTGCTGAGGAGGTCCAGTTGGCCGCTGAGGATGCTGTCGTAGGAGAGTTGCCACAGTTGGTCGAACTCGTCCAGGTAGATTTGGGGATTCTCGAAGGAAAGCACCAGCCAATCCCGGCGGGCGTTGAACAGACGCAGCTTTTCAAAATTGGTCAGGATGGCCCAGGTTCCGCCATTTTCAAAGGCGTAGTTGATGGCCTGCTGCTCCTCTTTGGTCCGGTCGCCGGCCATGCCGGGCAGGGCCAACTGGCCGGGGGTGATGATGCCGCGAATGGTTTTGCGGGCCGCTTCCAGTTCGGCGATGATGCCAAACCGTTTGGCCTCGACAAAGAGGGTGCCGCCCCGGTCGGGCAGGAGGGTCATATCGGGCCGCCCGGCCTGGGTGCTGAGTTCATATTTGAAGCGGTGGGGATCATCGACCGGCCAGCCGAGGGCTTCGAGCATGGGCTGGATGAATTGATGCACGACGCCGGCTTCGGTGGCCGTCTGCCGGTCGGTGTCGCTCAAGGCGCGATATTTTTTGATGAGGCCGGCGATGGCATCTTTAGCCTGGTTTTGGCTGAGGGTCATTCAGTTGGCTCCTGGCGCGGTTCTTATTGCCGCTCTTTGAGGATGGCTAGAAAATCTTCGGCCCACGCTTGCGTTTGGGGATTGTCATCAAGGCTTAACCCTTGTTCGATATCGGTAATAGCTTGTTCTAAATCGCCCTGCTCCGCATAAGCGCGACCCCGAAGATAGTAGGCGGCAGTATATTTA
>CAZWZZ010000586.1:719-1275 GCA_964638395.1 uncultured Caldilineaceae bacterium | reverse complement strand
ATATTTAGGGTCGAGATCAATAGTTTGGGTAAAGTCGGTGATAGCGGCGGTCAAGTCGCCTTGCTCCGCATAAGCAGAGCCTCGGTTATAGTAGAGGGTGGCCGCTTCAGTATTGAGATCAATGGCCTTGTTGAAGTCGGCGATAGCGGCGGTTAAGTCCCCCTGCTCTACATAGGCACGACCTCGGTGATAGTGGGCAACGGCGTATTCGGGATTGAGGTCAATGGCTTTGTCGTAGTCAGCAATAGCGGCAGTTAAGTCGCCTTGCTCTGCATAAGCATAGCCTCGGTTATTATAGGCAGTGGAGAGTTCGGGATTGAGGTCAATGGCTTTGTCGTAGTCAGCAATAGCGGCAGTTGAGTCCCCTTGCTCCATATAAGCATAGCCTCGGTTATTATAGGCAGCGGTGTATTCGGGATCGAGATCAATGGCTTTGTCGTAGTCGGTGATTGCGGCGGTTAGATCGCCTTGGATCTCGTAAGTCTTAGCTCGGTTGTAATAGGCAACGGCGTATTCGGGATTGAGGTCAATGGCTTTGTCGTAGTCAGCAATAGCG
>CAZWZZ010000586.1:0-619 GCA_964638395.1 uncultured Caldilineaceae bacterium | reverse complement strand
GCAGTTAAGTCGCCTTGCTCTACATAAGCAGAGCCTCGGTTGTTATAAGCAACGGCGTATTCGGGATCGAGATCAATGGCTTTGTTGTAGTCGGTGATTGCGGCGGTTAGATCGCCTTGATCTTTGTAGGCGCGGCCTCGGTGATCATAGGCGGTGGCGTATTCGGGAACAAGGGCGATAGCCTGGATGTACTCAGCGATGGCAGCGTCCAGGTCGCCCTGTTTATAATAGGCATCCCCGCGTTCGACATAAGCCGCCGCATCCTCAGTCGTTGACTCCTCGACAAGCGGCGTGGAGGTATCCCCCATCATTCGCCCGATTTGGAACAGGACAATAATGGCAGCACATAGGATAGCGACAACAATAAGACCGATTACAACTATCTTGGGGCGGGTTGATCCGTTTTTCATCTGTAATTCTCCTTGACTTGGTTTGAAATTTGGCGTCTGGCTTGCCGGGGATGCGGAGATGAGGGAGCAATGAGCAAGGTTTGGGTGATCTGGCCGGGCTGGATGGTTCGGCAATGCCCACAGTGTCACGGACAGGGGACATTCTCATTATACAGTGCTTGTTAGGTTTGGCAAAGTTGAGAAAATACTCCCGCCTGTTCCCCCCTTTT
>CAZWZZ010000585.1:0-4773 GCA_964638395.1 uncultured Caldilineaceae bacterium | reverse complement strand
ACCTCGTTGGCGGCGTTGGTTTCGTCGGCCACGCGCTGGGTGAAGAGGGGCAGGCCGGTCATCTCGTGGGGTTCCTCCAGGGTGTTGGTCAGGAAGATGCCCAGCCGCTCGTCGTCGGTGGGGGTGTAGGCCCATTGCCGGCTGAGGGGGTCGGGCAGGTCCCGGCCCAGGAGTTGCAGGCTCAATTTGAAGTGGGCCACGGCGTAGGGGGCCATCAGCAGCTCGAAACCGAACAGCCGGGGCAGGAGATGGTTTTTGACGTAGCCGGGCCACAGCCCGGCGTTGCCTTGCTGCATAAATTGTTGGCGGATGTGGTCGATGACGGCGTACAGGAACGTGCCCGTGCCGGTGGCCGGATCGAGGATCAGCACTTTGTGGCTGTCGATGGTTTTGCGGGTCTCTTTTTTGCCCTTGACTTTCAGGCTGGGGTTGGTGTTGGGGATTTTGATACGGCTGCTGTCGGCCAAGCCCTGGGGACAGCCGAAGCGGGTTTTGAGCAGATGATCGACGGAGCGAATGATGTAGGAGACGACCGGCTCCGGGGTGTAGTAGACGCCCCGCGCCTCACGCAGCTTGGGGTCGTAGGCGGCCAGGAAGGTTTCGTAGAAATGCACGACCGGGTCTTCCTGGCGGGTGCGCCGGCCGAAGTCGGTCAGGACGGCCTCCATATCGGTGTGGGCCAGCAGGTTGACCAGATCATCAAAGAAGGGGGCGAAGGGTTCGTCATCCATATCGATGCCGGTGATGCGGGCGAAAAAGTCCCGCAGCAGGGGATTCGATTTGGGGATGAGCCGCTGGGCGTCGTAGCGGTTGAACCGCACCCCCCCTCTAATCCCCCCGTCCACGGGGGGAGGAAAAGAAGGCTGGCCCCCACTCTGTACCTCCCCCCGATTGCGGGGGGACTGAGGGGGGTCCGCATTACTCATAATCCGGGCCGTAAACAGGCCGTAGGCCAGGGTTTGGGCCACCATATCGGCAAATTCGGCGGTCTTTTCGGGCAGGTTGAGATCGGCGATCAACACTTTGGCGAAGGCTTCCCGCCAATTTTGGAGGAGGGGGGAGGCTTGCTCGGTCTCGAAGGCGGTGATGATGATGTCCCGGATGATGTGGGTCAGGCGGGCCATGCGCCGGGCCAAGTCGTGGGGGGTGTTGATCTGTTCCGGTTGGTGCTGGAGGAAATTGGTCAGCAGGTCGGTGATGGCCTGGGGGCCGCCCTTTTCCCGCTTGAGTTTATCCCCCGCCCAACGGGCCAGGCGGGCGCTCTGGCGGGGTTCGCCATCGACGTACCATCGAAATTCCAGATAATCGGTTAGGATTAAATTCTCGAGGGCGTGGCGGTACCGCTTGAGTTGGTCGCTCTTTTCGACCTGGTCGAGGGACAGACCGACATCTTTGGCTTCGATATAGCCGACGGTCAGCCCGTGGCGGGTGATGATGTAGTCGGGCGCGCCACAGGCGATGCGCTTGGGTTCGTTGGTAGCGGTGATGTCCAGATCAAGCGTTTCGAGTAGGGCTTTGAGGGCGGGCCGGTGGGTATGCTCGGTGGCGTTGCCCGCTTTGAGGGCTTGCTCGATGGTTTGCAGGTAATGTTTGAGGGCGGCGGTCATACTGTCGTCTCCAATCGGCGGGGCTTTTTTTTTATTGTACTGATTTGGTTAGGGGGGGCAAGTGGGGAGGGGGAGATTGGGAGATAGGGGGCTGGGACGGTGGTCTGAGGAGCAGAAAAACAATCTTCCAGCTTTCCACGCTTCCAGCCCTCTTAATCCTCTACGGTTTCAGCCCAATTTTCGACATTCAGTTGGGCGATGCGATCAAACAAATTTTATACGCGGAGGAGGTTTTTGATAAACTGTTCCGTCATCACACGGATTTCCAGCGTGCGGACGGCTTCGTTTAAGGCTTCGTTTAAGGCTTCGTTTGTCATAATGACTCATCCTCGCCTAAAATGGCATCAAAAATAGCCTGTAGCTCTTCCTGGGAATAGAAATGGATAACGAGCCGTCCCTGATCCTCGTCGGAGCGGCTCAGTTCGACTTTTGTGCCCAATTTCGATTGGAAACGATTGAGCAGACTTTTGTCGTGGGGGGAAAGGGTGGGGCGTTTGGGCTTGGCCTCGTCACCGGCCAACAGTTGGCGGACGAGCGACTCGGTTTGGCGGACGTTGAGCGACTGTTTGATGACCCTGTCCAGGGCGCGGAGTTGCTCCCGCTCCTTCTTCAAGCTCAACAGGGAGCGGGCGTGCCCTTCGGTGATTTTACCTTCGGCCAGGGCCTCTTTGGCGATGTCGGGCAGGTTGAGCAAACGGACCGTATTGGCCACGGCGGTGCGGCTTTTGCCCAGACGTTCGGACACGGCCTCCTGGGTCAGGCCAAACTCATCCATCAATTGAGCGTAGGCCGCCGCCTCTTCCAGGGGGTTGAGATCGGCCCGCTGGATATTTTCCACGATGGCCAACTCCAACATTTGTTGGGGGCTGCTCTCTTTGATGATGACCGGTACGCTGCTCAAACCGGCCAACCGGCTGGCCCGCCAACGCCGCTCCCCGGCAATCAGTTGGTACTCCTCAGCGCCACTCTTGGTGACGATGAGCGGCTGAATGAGACCATGTTCGAGAATCGAGTCGGCTAACTCCCGGAGCTTGGCCTGGTCGATGGTGTGGCGCGGTTGGTGGGGATTGGGGCTGATCTGATCGACCGGTACGTCGAGGATGCCAGACTCATCCTCCCCATTCTCTTCTCTGGCCGAGCCTGAGGGGGGAATGAGCGCCCCTAACCCTTTACCCAATCCACGTTTCTTGTTCATGTGGCTATCCCGTCTCCGCAGGGGTGGCTACTTTAGGCCGGACGCGGGCCAACAACTCCTCCGTCAAGGCGTGGTAGGCTTTGCAGCCGGCAGAGCCGGGGGCGTAGGCCAAAATATCCTCGCCGTAGCTGGGCGCTTCGCTGAGACGCACGTTGCGGGGAATGATCGACTTGAAAATTTCGCCAGGAAAAAATTGTCCGACCTCGCTAACCACATCCGCCGCCAGGTTCGTCCGGCCATCATACATCGTCATCACCACCCCGGCTACATGCAGATTGGGATTGAGGCCATCTCTGACCAGATTGATCGTATGCACAAGCTGGCCCAGCCCTTCCAGAGCCAAATATTCACACTGCACCGGAATAAGAACCCCGTTATCGGAGGCCGTCAGGGCGTTGATCGTCAAAAGACCCAGGCTGGGGGGCGTATCAATGAAAATAAAGTCATACGTACCCACAATCGGCTTGAGAGCTTTCTGCATCACCCGTTCCCTGGCAATCTGCTGCACCAACTCTACCTCTACGGCGGCCAACTCCGGGTCGGAGGGGGCAACAAAGAGACGCGGACGCTGTGTTGGCCTGATAATATCAACCAGGTCGGCATTATCAATCAAGACATCATACAGGGATAAATCCCCTTCCTCCAATTCAATCCCCAGACTGGAGGTGGCGTTCGATTGGGGGTCGGCGTCGATGACCAAAACTTCCGCTTTGCGAGCGGCCAGAAAAGCGGCCAAATTAACCGCCGTCGTTGTCTTACCCACCCCGCCTTTTTGATTGGCGACGGTGTAAATAAAGGTCGTTTGTTTTGACATTATCTATCCACGACATTGCATTAATGGAACTATGTGAGAGTAAAGGGCCGATAACCATTGTAACATAGGGCCGGATGAGAAACAAACCCTACGAGGGCACAGGGTGCGTCCCAGAATTTAGGCGAGATTTCAAGTCCAGCACCCTTCGATACGGTTTCCGCTACGCTCCAACCTACTCAGGATGCTATCTCCTAAAATTTAGGACGCACCCGAGGGCACATCTACCGGATGTTGCGCCACATACGCCTCGATCTCAGCCCGATCCGGCACACCGGCGGCGCCGGGCCGTTCGATGGCCATCGACGCGGCGACATTGGCCAGGCGGGCGGCCTGCCATAAATCATTCTTTTCATAAAAATAGATGAAGAAAGCGGCGGCAAAAACATCCCCTGCGCCGGTTGGATCAATCGGGTTCGCCGGCCGAGGGGGCACGTGCAGACGTTGACCCCGATCAAACAGGGTGCAGCCGGCTTCGCCTTCGGTGACGATCAGAATAGAAACGAGCGAAACCCACTGCTCGATAATCGACCAGTCATTCTGGACATCCTCGATGCTGATAACGACGGCATGCAGGCGGGGCAAAACATCATCCAACATCTGCCAGCCCCCCGGCGACACAACACCCTGCTCATCCCATTGCCGCAACCACCCCTGCGGCGTGGCAAAGCGAGAGGCGTTTGGAAAAATGGTGGTCACGTCGGGGTCAACATCCTGGGCCAGGGGGCAGAGGTGAACCAACGTGGCCTGCCAGCAGTCGGCCGGAATGTCCGCCGGGCCAATCGAAGCGGCGATGGGGCCGATGGTTTGCACCCGACCTTCGGGATAATATTGGTTACGGAACGTCGTCGTTTCCGGGGCCGGTAAAATGTGCCACTCCGCTCCGGTCAGGTGGGCCGGCGGGACAAAATCGGCAGCAGCGCGGGTGACGATCACAGGTCGCCAGCCCAACGTCTGGACGACCGTTGCCGCGTATGTGACCGTGCCCCCGGTTGTCACGTTACCATCCGCTAATAAATCTTCTGTCACTGTCCCAACCAAAAGATATTCAGGAACAATGTATGGCTGGGACATTTTCCAATCCTTTCGGATGTACCTCGCCGATCTGATAAAAAAACCCACCAGTATTGGTGGGTTAACAAACAAACTGGTATAAGGAG
>CAZWZZ010000584.1:0-4774 GCA_964638395.1 uncultured Caldilineaceae bacterium | reverse complement strand
GCTTTTCAGGGTCAAATTGTGTTAATGTGACATTGTCGAACTAATTTGTTTTTGAAGGAGTCCGACAGTCCCTGACGGGACGACACCGAAGATGAAAATTTCGTAAGACAAACTTAAGTTTGTCCTACAACAGCTATTTTCAAGGGAGTCATCAATGAATCGAAGCCCTGTCATCTCACTTCTACTACTGCTGGGCCTGGCGATAGTGGCCACGGCTTGCGGCCCGACGGCCCCGACCTCGTCCCAGGTGGCCGCCCAACGCACACCCCGGGCGACGGCAGACAAAGAGGCGATGCCAGTCATGATCGACAAAGTAGAACGGGGCAATATCGCCTACGTCTTCTCCTACCCCGGCCACCTGCAACCGAAAGATGAAATCGAAATTATTCCGGCGGTCGCCGGTCATATCGAGTCGGTGCTGGTCGAAGAGGAGGACGTCGTTAAAACCGGCGACGCCATCGCCATCATCGAGGATGATACCTATCAAGCTCAGGTGAAACAGGCCGAAGCCGCCGTTGAACAGGCCCGTTTACTGTTGGCTGAAATGGTGCTTGGCTCCCGTCCCGAAGAAATTACCGCCGCTCGAACCGCCGTAGAGCTGGCCAAAGCCAACCTGAATGATGTGGCCACCGTGGATGATGATGAACGCACGCAAGCAGCGGCCAATCTGGCCCAGACCGAGGCGGCGCTGAGACAAGCTCAAACCGAATATGATAAAATTGCCTGGGCCGGTAGTATTGGTTCTGAACCCCAAGCCCTGATCCTCCAAGAGGCCACCATCGCCTATGAAAACGCGCTGGCCAGCTACAACAAACAAACCAACCCCGGCGACTCTCAACTGGCCCCACTGAGGCAGCAAGTGGCCCAGGCCGAACTCAACCTGGCGCTCACCCTGCGCCCCTATCGCCAGATTGATTTTGCCAAAGCCCAGGCCGGCCTCAAACAGGCCGAGGCCGCGCTGGAGGTAGCCCAACTGCAACTGGACAAAACCATCATCAAAGCGCCGTTTGACGGAACCATCGATCAATTGCACATTGCCAACGGCAGTTGGGTCAGCCAGCAAACGTCGATTGGTGCTTTTATATCTGAGGCGCTGGAAGCCAAATTCGAGGTTCAAGAAAGCCGAATCGCCCACATTGAACGGGGTCAGTACGCCGGCTTGCAGCTACCGGCCTACCCCGGTCGGGATTTTCCCGGTGTGATTACCAATATTTCCGCCTCCGCCAATGATGAGTCTCGCACCTTTGAGATTAAAGTGACCCTGGCCGAAGGCGTCGAGCTATTGCGGCCCGGTATGTTTGTGGATGTTTCCATTTTGGCTGACGAAAGCAACGATACCCTCTTGACCCCGCTGGAGGCCGTTGTGCCGGGCGACCCACCCAGCGTGTTTGTGGTGAATGAGGATAACCGCATCGACCAACGCTCCGTGACCACCGGCCTGCAAGATGACCACCGCATCGAAATTCTGCAAGGTCTCCAGGCCGGGGATTGGGTGGTCATTGCCGGGCAGGATACCCTGGAAGACGGAACCCCTGTCCAAATCATCAACGACCCGCGAATCGCCGACTGAACGAATCATAGAGCGGCAACAATCAGTGAGCATAGACTCAATGCCGGACGAACTGGACCAAAACCGAAACTGGGAATTTCTACTGTGGCTGCTGCGGCGACGGCGACGCTTTCGGGTTAACAATAATTCGATGCTGCCCTTGCTCAAGCCGGGAGATGAGGTTCTGATGGCGCCCGGCGCGGTTCCCGTCCCCGGCGACATCGTGGTGGCCCAGCACCCCCTCCGGCGGGATGTCCGCCTCATCAAGCGGGTCGAGTCGATTGTCGAAGGGCGCTATGTGCTGAAAGGGGACAATCCCGCCGAAAGCACCGACAGCCGCAGCTTCGGCCCGGTCACGGCGGAACATATTATGGGGCGGGTCACGAGCCGGTTTGGGTGATGGCCTGCTCGTTATGCGAAATTTCTCAAACTCTCAATCTCTCATAAGGGATTGACAATTTTTAGTGATACGACTACAATGGGGTCGTTAATGATGAGCCAATCAATCAAAGTCGCTCAAACAAATCAAATTCCACCCGGCCAGAGCCTTTTGGTTCAGGCTCAGGGGCGAGACATAGCCCTGTTTAATGTGGATGGCACGCTGTACGCCATCGATAACGCCTGCTCCCACAGTCGAGGCCCCCTCGTCGAGGGACGATTGGCGGGCAGTATGGTGACCTGCCCCTGGCACGGGGCACAGTTCGATGTCACCACCGGTCGCTGTCTAAGAGAGCCGGCCACAACGGATATAACCTGCTACACCTTGCGCGTTGATGGTGAAGCGGTGTTTGTGGAAATTCCATAAATCCTATATTATAAAAGCCATGCAAATTTAAGGAGGTTTCTCTATGACCCATATTATTGTTACTGCACTATGTACCCGCGAAGGCGACTGTGTCGAAGTCTGCCCGGTAGATTGCATCAT
The DNA here is from genome assembly GCA_964638395.1 of uncultured Caldilineaceae bacterium. Lineage (GTDB taxonomy): Bacteria > Chloroflexota > Anaerolineae > 4572-78 > J111 > CAZWZZ01. The sequence goes on along the minus strand of CAZWZZ010000584.1, from coordinate 2,300 downwards.
CCCCGGTCCGACCAACGACCCGGATTGGAATGATCTGTTCTTTATCGATCCCGATACCTGCATCGACTGTGGGGCCTGTGTGCCGGTTTGCCCGCCCGAAGCTATCTTTGCCGAGGAGGATTTGCCTGATGAGCATGAGGCTGATATTCAGCGTAATGCCGACTTCTTCACCGCCGGTCCCGGCTATTGGGATTACGATTTAGACGAAGAGCGGGGCACGTACAAAGGCGAAGCGAAAGATTAGCTTTCGTTGACACTGTCTATTTGACAAGCAGACTATTTTCGTCAGTAATCTTAAAAAGCGGATGGCGTCGGGCGTAAACGGCGAGCCGCTTTTTATTTTCTTATCCCTTTTCAGAAAGAGGTATCGACGTTGAGCCTATCCCCTCCCCAGCGAGCAATGGTCATTATCGCCCACCCGGATGATGCTGAATTTTTGTGTGGCGGCACGCTGGCCCTATGGTGTGCCGCCGGGGCCGAGGTCACGTATCTCATTTTGACCAACGGCAACAAGGGCAGCGATGACCCGGTGATGACCCCGGAGAAATTGACCACGCTCCGCCGCGACGAACAGCAGGCGGCTGCCGATGTGCTGGACGTTAAAAATATCCTGTATCTGGGCGAGACGGATGGGGAGCTGCAGCCAACGCTCGATCTCCGTAAACGGGTCGTCATCGAAGTCCGCCGTTACCAACCGGAGGTGGTCATCACCTTTGACCCGCGCACCTATTTCTCCCGCCGCCATATCAATCACGCCGACCATCGCGCCGCCGGTGAAATCGCCATCGACGCCATCTACCCGGCCGCTCGGAACCGCATGTACCACCCCGAACTGTTGGCCGACGGCTTTGAACCGCACACCGTCAAAGACGTGTACCTTATGTTGACCGAGCAACCCAACCGCTGGGTCGATATTACCGAGGTAATGGATACCAAGCTCGAGGCGCTACTGCGCCACGCAAGCCAATTCAAGCAGCCGGATGAGATTGCCGCTTACATCAGAGAGCGGGACCAAACCATCGACCAATATGGTCGAGAGGTGTATCACGAAGCCTTCAAAGTAATGACCATTGGGTAAATATTTCAAAGGATATTGAAGCGCCTCCAAAAAAACAAGTGTTCACATGCTCGTAAAACGTAAATCGTAAAACGTATAGCCTACATTAGTTTTGAGCAAGTCTTGCGTTTCACGCTTTACGTTTTATGTGGCTCAATTTGATCCACAAGCAAATCCTATCTAACACTTAAATACTTAGTTCCAAAGGAGAGACTACCATGACATACCGTGTTGAAACTGATAGTATGGGCGAAATTCAGGTGCCCGCCGACCGCTATTATGGGGCGCAAACGGCCCGCTCGTTGATGAACTTCAAAATCGGGGGGGATCGCTTTCCCCGAGAGATCATCCGGGCCTTGGGTATTCTCAAAAAAGCGGCAGCCTTGACCAACAAGGAATTGGGATCACTGCCCGCCGAAAAGGCCGATCTGATCGTCCAGGCGGCAGACGAGGTCATCGAGGGCAAGTTGGATGACCATTTTCCGCTGGTTGTCTGGCAGACCGGCAGCGGCACGCAGACCAACATGAACAGCAACGAGGTCATCGCTAACCGGGCCATCGAGTTGGCCGGGGGGGAGATGGGCAGCAAGAAGCCGGTTCACCCCAATGATGACGTCAACAAAGCCCAATCCTCGAACGACACCTTCCCCACGGGGATGCACATCGCCGCCGCCGAGCGGATTGTGCATCATTTGCTTCCGGCTATCAAAACGCTGCGGGACACCCTCCAGGCCAAGGCGGATGCCTTCGATGACATCATCAAAATTGGCCGGACCCACCTGATGGATGCCGTGCCGCTGACCCTCGGCCAGGAGTTCTCCGGCTACGTCCAGCAGTTGGACAACAACATCAAGCGGATCGAAATGAGCCTCGATGGGCTGTATGAGTTGGCTCTCGGTGGAACGGCGGTCGGCACCGGGTTGAACACCCACCCCGATTTCGCCGAGAAGTCGGCTGCCCACATTGCCCAGATGACCGGCCTGCCCTTCGTCAGCGCCCCCAACAAGTTCGAGGCTCTGGCCGCGCACGATGCGGTCGTCTTTGCCAGCGGGGCTATGAAAACGCTGGCCGCCGCGCTGATGAAGATCGCCAACGATGTCCGCTGGCTGGCCTCCGGTCCCCGCTGCGGCATCGGCGAGTTGGCTATCCCGGCCAACGAACCGGGTAGCTCGATTATGCCGGGTAAGGTCAACCCGACCCAGTCGGAGGCGATGACGATGGTCTGCGCCCAGGTGATGGGCAA
>CAZWZZ010000583.1:0-4785 GCA_964638395.1 uncultured Caldilineaceae bacterium | reverse complement strand
TGTCAGGGTGATTTCAATTGTCATCGCCGGGAGGCTCCTTTGTTTGGTGGTTTCACCCCTTATACGTGGAGCCGGGGTCATTCCTTCATCCCCCGCTTCTCGCTTTGCTATTACTTTGTGGCCATGAAGCATTAGCAACTCGTAGAACACCCAATCGACTTGACCGGGGGAGGCGCGTTGGGTACAATGGACGGCAAGATTTAATCCGTTAAGGAAAACTGATGTCTGACTATTGGCCGGAAGAAGAAGGGGATGTCGCTACTCAGGAGGAAACTGAGCAGAAAATCGACAAACCCCGTATGTACAAAGTATTGCTGCACAACGACAACTACACCACGATGGAGTTCGTGGTGCTGGTTCTGGTCAGCGTCTTCCGTAAATCGGAGGCCGAAGCCGTGCGGGTGATGTGGGATGTCCATCGCCGGGGCATCGGCCTGGCCGGGGTCTATCCCCGCGATATTGCCGAAACGAAAGTCGAAACAGTTCTAAATATGGCCACTGAGGCCCAATTTCCCCTGATGTGTACAATGGAGCCGGAATGAGTACCCCATCAATCCCCGAATCGCTACGTCAATGTCTGGTCGATGCGTTGGAGATGACCCGCCAGCGTCGCCACGAATATATTACATTGGAGCATTTACTGTTAGCCCTGACCCACGAAAAACGGGCCGCCGATATTTTGCGGGCCTGTGGAGCCGATCTGAAAAAATTGCGCGGTGACTTAGGGCGCTATCTGGAACAAACGCTGGAGCCGCTGCCGGAGCCGGTCGAGCCGGAGCAGACGGTCAGCCTGCGCCGGGTGCTGTCCCAGGCCATGTGGCACGCCCAGGCCGCCGAGCAGGAAGTCATCGAGAGCGGCGATATTTTGGCCGCCCTGTTCGAGGAGCCGGAGTCCCAGGCCCGCTATCTGTTGGAGCAGCAGGGCGTCACCCGGTTGGCCGTCCTCAGCTACATCTCCCACGGCTTCGCCTCGGAGCCGGAGGAGGCAGCCCCGGAGATGGTTGGCGAGGGCGAGGCCGACGAGTCGGGCCGTCCGATCCGGGACCCGCTCAAAGCCTTCACCACCGACCTGATCGAGCGGGCTGCCGCCGGGCAGATCGACCCGCTGATTGGCCGCGAGTTGGAGTTGGAGCGGACCATTCAAGTGTTGTGTCGTCGCCTCAAAAATAACCCTCTTTTTGTGGGGGATCCCGGCGTGGGCAAAACGGCGATGGCCCATGGCCTGGCGATCCGCATTTACGAGGGGCGGGTTCCGGCCAAGCTGAAGGATGTTCACATTTACGCCCTCGATATGGGCACGCTGCTGGCCGGGACCAAATTTCGGGGCCAGTTCGAGGAGCGGGTCAAGGGCATTATGAAAGCCCTGAGCGACAAGCCCAACGCCATCCTCTTTATCGACGAAATTCACACGATGGTTGGGGCGGGGGCCACCAGCGGCGGCTCGGTCGATGCCTCCAGTATGCTCAAACCGGCCCTGGCCAGCGGCGAACTGCGCTGCATCGGCTCGACGACCCACGAGGAGTTCAAGGCCCTGGAAAAGGATCGGGGCCTGGCCCGCCGTTTCCAGAAGATTGACATTTTGGAGCCGTCGGTCGAGGAGAGTGTCCAGATTTTGCAGGGCTTGCAGCCCCTTTTCGAGGCCCATCACGAGGTCACTTACACCGAGGAGGCCCTCCGGTCGGCAGTGGAGCTGGCGGCCAAACACATCAACGAGCGCTTTTTGCCGGACAAGGCCATCGATGTGCTGGATGAAGCCGGGGCACGCCAACACCTGACCAACGGCGATGAGCGGCAAGACATCATCCGGCGGGAAGAGATCGAGGCGGTGGTGGCCACAATGGCCAAAGTGCCCGCCGAGAGCGTCTCCGGCGATGACCGGGAGCGGCTCAAACATCTCGACAGCGAGCTGCATCGCCACATCTTCGGCCAACAGGAAGCCATCGCCGCTATCGTGGCCGCCATTCGTCTGTCGCGGGCGGGGCTGCGCCTGCCCAACAAGCCGGTTGGCTCGTTCCTCTTCTTCGGCCCGACCGGCGTCGGCAAAACGGAACTGGCCCGCGTTCTCAGCCGGGCGCTGGGCGTGGAGCTACTGCGGTATGATATGAGTGAATATTCGGAGAAGCACACCGTCAGCCGCCTGATCGGCGCGCCGCCGGGTTACGTCGGCTTCGATCAGGGCGGCCTGTTGACCGACGCCGTCCGTCGCCAGCCCTACTCCGTCCTGCTCCTGGATGAGATCGAGAAGGCCCACCCCGATTTGTTCAATATTCTGCTCCAGGTGATGGATCACGCCACCCTGACCGACAACAACGGGCGCAAGGCCGATTTCCGCAACGTCATCCTGATTATGACCACCAACGCCGGGGCGCGGGAGTTGACCGCCGCCCCGCTCGGCTTCGTCCCCACGGCGAAAGGCACGGGCGACCCGGCCAAAAAGCCGCTGGAGCGCCTTTTTAGTCCCGAATTTCGCAACCGGCTGGATGCCGTCGTTCGCTTCGATACGCTGGCCACGGAAACCATCAAGAAAATTGTCGATAAGCAGATCGACGAGCTACGGACGGCGCTCCGGCCCAAAAAGGTCACGTTGGAACTGAGCGAAGCCGCCCGCGACTGGCTGGCCGACCACGGCTACGACAAAGATTATGGCGCTCGCCCGATGTCCCGCCTCATTGATGACAAGCTACGCAAGCCCCTGGCTGAGGCCATGCTGTTCGGTCCCCTGGCCGACGGCGGCGGCAGCGCCCGCGCCGATGTGGTCGAAGAGGCGCTTACATTGGGGTATGAGGCTTCGACCGAGGCTGTGTAGCTCCAAACGCTTATTTTAGCGCCGCCGCCACCACCTCGGCCACATCTTTGACCTGCATCGGCGAGCCGGCGTCGCTGTTGGCATCATTCAACATCCGGGCGCAGAAGGGGCAGCCGACGGCCACGGTGTTGGCCCCGGTGGCCTGGGCTTCGGCGTACCGGTTGGCGTTGACCGCCTGCGTGCCGGGTTCCTCCTCCTTCCACATCTGCGCTCCCCCCGCGCCGCAGCAGAAGGAGTCGCTGTGGCTCCGCTCCATTTCGAGCAACGTGGCCCCCGCTTTGGCTAACGCTTCACGCGGCGAGGCGTAGATATTGTTGTGACGCCCCAGATAGCAGGGATCGTGGAAGGTGATCTGTTCCAGCCCGCCATTGGGGGAAAGCTGTAGCTTCCCGCTGCCGATGAGGTCAGAAATGAATTGGGTGTGGTGCATCACTTTGAAATGGCCGCCGAAATCGGCATACTCCTTGCCGATGGTTTGCAGACAGTGGGGGCAGTTGGCCACAATCGTTCGTTTGTCAGCCTCGATGCCTTGTAACATCTCGATGTTCATCATCGCCAGCTCGTAGAAGAGATACTCGTTGCCTGCCCGCCGGGCCGTATCGCCGGTGCAAGTTTCATCGTTGCCCAACACGGCGAAGTTGACCCCGGCGGCCTGTAGCACCGTGGCCGTCGCTCTGGCAATCTCCTGGGCGCTGGGATCAAAGGCCCCGGCGCAGCCGACCCAATACAGCACCTCATAATCAGGGTTGTCGGCCACCGTCGGCACCTCGAAATCGAGCGGCTTGGTCCAGCCCAACCGATCCTCGGCCATCTGCCAGGGATTGGCGTTCCGCTCCATACCGGTGAAAGCCCCCCGCAGTTCGCCGGGAAATTGGCTCTCCATCAACACCTGGCTACGACGCATGTCCAAAATATCCAGCATCGGCTCGTTGCCGACCGGGCAGACATCGACACAGGCCCCGCAACTGGTGCAGGCCCAGACCGCGCTCTCGCTGATGGCATACTCCAAAAGCGGCGTTTCATCATCTTCCCCGGCGGCCAAGCGATCCATATGCTCCCAAACGTAATACCGTTTGTTGATTTCCAACGCCGCCGGGGACAGTTCTTTGCCGGTGACGTAGGCCGGGCAGGCTTCCTGGCAACGATTACACATAATGCAGGCAAAGGGATCGACCAGTTGGGTCTGGGACAGGTCGCTCAAGCGCATCACCCCAAACTGCTCCAACTCCTCATCCTCGAAGTCGATGGCTTCCTGCGTGCCGATGCCCTCCCGCTCCGGGCGGGTCATAAAGTTGAACGGTCCCATAAAAAGGTGGGCGTGCTTGGTGTAAGGGAAATAGGGCAGGAAGGCCAAAATCAAGCCGAGGGCCAGCCACCAACTGACGTGCCAGCCGACGGTGATGGCCGTTGGCGACAGACCGCTCCACAAGTTGGCCACCAGATTGGCGAAGGGTTGCCAGGCATCGCTCCCATGTGCAGCGATCAAAAAGGAGGCCCCCAGAAAGCGAAAGCCGACGTGGGCCAAAATAAAGCCGCCGACCAGGAGCGAATCTTTGGGGATACCCGCCCTGGCTTTGGGATGCAGCGTGACGTTCTCCCGCACCGTCAACGCCTCGTCGTGGGCGATGAAGCGGCGGATCAAAAAGTAGGCTACCCCGACCAATACAGCGACGCTGAACAGATCGGCCAGCAGGCGGTAGATGTCCCCGACGGGACCGGGGATATGAAAGCCGGGGATGTACCCTTCCAGAACATCGAAAAGGTTGACCAGGGCGTAGAAGATAAAGCCCCAGGCCACCCCGTAATGAAACAGCGATGTCACGGATCGGTGACGGATGATTTGTCCCTGCCCGGCCAGGGCGATGAGGCCGGTCATCACCCGTTGCGGCAGATTGTCCAGCCTGAGTTGGCCGTGGCCCCGCCCGATGACTCTGGCCATCTTGCTAAAGGTGACGTAGGTCAGATAGAGCGAGCCGATG